>NZ_JAYSCO010000014.1:0-96006 GCF_041914865.1 Pseudoduganella sp.
TTCCTGGTCAACCGTGTGGGCGACTTCGGCTTCATCCTGGGCATCGGCCTGATCCTGGCCTACACCGGCTCCATGGACTACCAGGAAGTGTTCGCCAAGAAGGAAGCGCTGATCAACGGCGTGCTGCCGGGCACCGACTGGGCCATCATCTCCGTGGCCTGTATCTGCCTGTTCATCGGCGCCATGGGCAAGTCGGCGCAGTTCCCGCTGCACGTCTGGCTGCCTGACTCGATGGAAGGCCCGACCCCGATCTCGGCACTGATCCACGCGGCGACCATGGTTACCGCCGGCATCTTCATGGTGACCCGCATGTCGCCGCTGTTCGAAATGTCGGACGCCGCGCTGTCGGTGATCCTGGTGGTCGGCTCGATCACCGCGCTGTTCATGGGCTTCATGGGCATCATCCAGAACGACATCAAGCGCGTGGTGGCTTACTCCACCCTGTCGCAGCTGGGCTACATGACCGTGGCGCTGGGCGCCTCGGCCTACTCGGTGGCCGTGTTCCACCTGATGACCCACGCCTTCTTCAAAGCGCTGCTGTTCCTCGGCGCCGGCGCCGTCATCATGGCGATGCACCACGACCAGGACATCCGCAATATGGGCGGCCTGAAGAAGTACCTGAAAGTGATCTGGATTACCTCGCTGCTGGGCTCCCTGGCGCTGATCGGTACCCCGTTCTTCTCCGGCTTCTACTCGAAAGACATGATCATCGAAGCAGTGCATGCCACCACCATTCCTGGTGCCGGCTTCGCTAACTTCGCTGTGCTGGCAGGCGTGTTCGTGACCGCGTTCTACTCCTTCCGCATGTACTTCATCGTATTCCACGGCCCGGAAAACTTCGGCAAGGAACACCACCACGAGCACGATTCGCACCACGCGGATGAAGGCGAAGAGGACGACCACGGCCACCACGGCCTGGCTCCGGGCGAGAAGCCGCATTCGCCAGGCCTGGTGGTGACCCTGCCGCTGATCCTGCTGGCCATCCCGTCCGTGCTGATCGGCGCGATCGCGATCAAGCCAATGCTGTTCGGCGACTTCTTCAAGGACGTGATCTACGTCGGCGAGAACCATGGCGCGATGGAAGCGCTGCGCCACCACTTCCACGACTGGCTGGGCATGGCGCTGCACTCGGTGCAGACCGCTCCGTTCTGGCTGGCGCTGTCCGGCGTGGCTGCGGCCTACTACTGCTATATGGTCAACCCGAAGGTGCCTGCCGCCTTCTACAAGGCCCTGAAGCCGCTGCACACCCTGCTGGACAACAAGTACTACATGGATAAGTTCAACGAGGCTGTCTTTGCCCGCGGCGCGCGCCTGCTGGGCGAGGGCCTGTGGGCGGCGGGCGACCGCGCCATCATCGACGGCCTGTTCGTGAACGGCTCGGCGAAGGTGGTGGGCTGGTTCTCCAGCATCACCCGCGTGCTGCAGACCGGTTACATCTATCACTACGCCTTCGTGATGATCCTCGGTATCCTGGGCTTCCTGGTGTACTTCCTGCCGTTTTGGCACGCTTAACAGCTGACGCAAAAGAGATAACAAATGCAGTCAACGATTAATACTCTACCTCCTTACCTCAGCCTCTCGATCTGGCTGCCGATCATCTTCGGCCTGATCGTGCTGGCCATCGGCCGCGACACGCGCGCCGGCCTGGTACGCGTGCTGTCGCTGGTCGGCGCCATCGTTTCGCTGGTGCCCACCATCCCGCTGTTCACGCAGTTCGACAAAGCGGCGCACGGCATGCAGTTCGTGGAAAAAGCGCCGTGGATCGAGCGCTTCAACATCTTCTACTCGCTGGGCGTCGACGGCCTGTCGATGTGGTTCATCCCGCTGACGGCCTTCATCACCATCATCGTGGTGATCTCGGCGTGGGAAGTGATCACCGAGCGCGTGGCGCAGTACATGGGCGCGTTCCTGATCCTGTCGGGCCTGATGATCGGCGTGTTCGCCGCCATGGACGGCCTGCTGTTCTACTTCTTCTTTGAAGCGACCCTGATCCCGATGTACATCATCATCGGCGTGTGGGGCGGCCAGAACCGCATTTACGCAGCGTTCAAGTTCTTCCTGTACACCTTCTTCGGCTCGCTGCTGACGCTGGTCGCTATCATCTACCTGTACAACAAGTCCGGTAGCTTCGATATCCTGGCCTGGCACAAGCTGCCGCTGTCGATGACCGAGCAGGGCCTGATCTTCTTCGCCTTCTTCATGGCCTTCGCCGTGAAGGTGCCGATGTTCCCGGTCCACACCTGGCTGCCGGACGTGCACGTGGAAGCGCCGACCGGCGGTTCCGCCGTGCTGGCCGCGATCATGCTGAAGCTGGGCGCCTACGGCTTCCTGCGCTTCTCGCTGCCGATCGCGCCTGACGCGTCGCGCGAGTACGCCTGGATCATCATCGGCCTGTCGCTGACCGCCGTGATCTACATCGGCCTGGTGGCCCTGGTGCAGAAAGACATGAAGAAACTGGTGGCGTATTCGTCCATCGCGCACATGGGCTTCGTGACCCTGGGCTTCTTCATGTTCAACGAGATGGCAGTGCAGGGCGGTATCGTGCAGATGGTGTCGCACGGCTTCATCTCCGGCGCCATGTTCCTGTGCATCGGCGTGCTGTACGACCGCATGCACTCGCGCCAGATCGCCGACTACGGTGGCGTCGTGAACAAGATGCCTAAGTTTGCCGCACTGTTCATCCTGTTCTCCATGGCTAACTGCGGCCTGCCAGCCACCTCCGGCTTCGTGGGCGAGTTCATGGTGATCCTGGGCGCCGTGCAGTTCAACTTCGTGACCGGTATCGCGGCGGCGACCGCCCTGATCTTCGGCGCGGCTTACTCCCTGTGGATGGCCAAGCGCGTGATCTTCGGCGCCGTCACCAACCCGCACGTGGAAGAACTGACCGACGTTAACAACCGCGAGTTCCTGATGCTGGGCATCCTGGCAATCGCCGTGCTGTACATGGGCCTGTACCCGGCTCCGTTCACCGACGTGATGCAAGTCTCCGTGGCCGACCTGCTGGCGCATGTCGCCCAGAGCAAGCTGCCAGCCGTTGTGGCCCCTTGATAGCAGATAGGACCAAGTTTTCATGAATACCTCTAACCTGATCCCGCTCTACGCAGAAGTCTTTCTGCTGATCGCCGCTTCGGCGATCCTGCTGATCGACATGTTCCTGGACCAGAGCAAACGTGCGATCACTTACACGCTGACGCTGGCGGCCCTGGTGGGCGCGGCCTTCTTCAGCTTCGCCGACTACAGCGCCGGCAGCACGGTGTACGCGTTCTCGAACATGTTCATCAACGACCCGATGGGCAACCTGCTCAAGCTGTTCTCCTACCTGACCATGGGCATGACCCTGGTGTATGCGCGCCAGTATTCGACTGACCGCGGCATGCTGGGCGGTAACCTGGGCGGCGAGTTCTACGTCCTGGCGCTGTTCTCCATGCTGGGCCAGATGGTGATGATCTCGGCCAACAACTTCCTGACCATCTACCTGGGCCTGGAACTGATGTCGCTGTCGCTGTACGCCCTGGTGGCCCTGCGCCGCGACGACGCGAAAGCGACCGAAGCTGCGATGAAGTACTTCATCCTGGGCGCGCTGGCATCGGGCTTCCTGCTGTACGGTATGTCCATGCTGTACGGCGCCACCGGCTCGCTGGAAATCGGCGAAATCGCCAAGAAGATCGGCTCCGGCACCGTTGACCGTTCGATCCTGACCTTCGGCCTGGTGTTCGTGGTGGCCGGCCTGGCCTTCAAGCTGGGCGCCGTGCCGTTCCACATGTGGGTACCGGACGTCTACCAGGGTTCGCCAACCGGCGTGACCCTGCTGCTGGGCGGCGCACCGAAGCTGGCGACCTTCGCCATCTGCGTGCGCCTGCTGGTGGAAGGCATGCTGCCGCTGGCGTTCGACTGGCAGAACATGCTGATGATCCTGGCCGTGCTGTCGCTGGCCATCGGCAACCTGACCGCGATCGCGCAGACCAACCTGAAGCGCATGCTGGCTTACTCCACCATCGCGCAGATGGGATTCGTGCTGCTTGGCCTGCTGGCCGGCGTGGTGGGCCAGTCGCAAGCCAATGGCAATGCCGCCTACTCGGCTGCCATGTACTACTCGATCACCTACGTGCTGACCACCGTCGGTACCTTCGGCCTGATCATGGTCCTGGCGCGCCAGGGCTTCGAGGCGGAAGAGATCAACGACTTCAAAGGCCTGTCCAAGCGCAGCCCGCTGTACGCCGCGCTGATGTCGGTGCTGCTGTTCTCGCTGGCCGGCGTGCCGCCGATGATGGGCTTCGCCGCCAAGTTCGCGGTGCTGCAAGCCGTGCTGCAAACCGGCGCCGTGTGGCTGACCGTGTTCGCCGTGATGTTCTCGCTGGTGGGCGCGTTCTACTACATCCGCATCGTGAAGGTCATGTGGTTCGACGAGCCGACCGACACCGCACCGCTGGCAGTCAACACCGACAAGGGCATTGTCCTGGCGCTGAACGGCCTGGCCGTTGTGGCATTGGGCATGATGCCGGACTCGCTGCTGCACGCCTGCTACCAGGCGATCGAAAAGACCCTGGCTTCCTGATCGCCTGATCGATGGACGTCAACGCATCATCCTGGCTGGTCATCCTGCTTGCAGTGGTGGCCGCCAACCTGCCTTTCCTGAACGAGAAGGTATTTGCCCTGGTTCCGCTGAAAGCCGCCAAGAAGCCATTCCTGGTGCGCATCGCGGAACTGGCGGTGCTGTATGTCGTCGTTGGCGGCATCGGCGTCGCCCTCGAATCCCGCATCGGCACCGCGTTTCCACAGAACTGGGAGTTCTACTGGGTCGCGGCGTTCGCCTTCCTGGTGTTTGCATTCCCTGGCTTCGTGGTACGCTACCTGCGTAAACACCACTAAAACCCGGTAGGGCGGGGTCTGACCCGCAGGGACTAGGCGTCCCCGTCATACCCCCAACGGTTTCGCAGCCGGTGGTCTTGGGTTGTGCGCTGTTGACCTTCTCAAAAAGTCAAAAGCCTTCACCCAACACCCCCGGCTCCGACCGGCCTGGGGTCTGACCCTTGGGTCAGACCCCGCCTTACCGGGTTTAAAAAAGAGACATGGACAAACACCTAAAAGAAACCCGAATAGACGGCGAACTCGCCTACGACGGCGGCTTCCTGAAAGTCCACCGCGACACGGTAGCCCTGCCGGACGGCAAGCACACCAAGCGCGAATACATCAAGCACCCCGGCGCCGTGGTCATCATCCCCGTGCTGGACGACGGCAAAGTCCTGCTGGAGCGCCAATACCGCTACCCCAACGACCGCGTGTTCATTGAACTCCCGGCCGGCAAGATCGACCCCGGTGAAGACCCGCTGGCCTGTGCCATCCGCGAGCTGGAAGAAGAAACCGGCTACACCGGCACCGACTGGCAATTCGTCGCCACCATCCACAACGCCATTGCCTACTCGGACGAGCACCTGGACATCTACCTGGCGCGCGGCCTGAGCGCCGGTGAAGTCAAGCTGGACGACGGCGAATTCATCGAAACCTTCACCGCCACGGTCGACGAAATGCTGGACTGGGTGCGCCATGGCCAGATCACCGACGTGAAAACCGTGATCGGCGCCTTCTGGCTCGACAAGCTGCGCGCCGGCGACTGGAAGCTGGACTGAGGCCATGAACGGCTTGCGTCTCCTGTTGCTGGTCCTCGCCATCGGCGCGGGCCAGGCGCAGGCAGCGCAGGCCAAGCGCACGCCGTTCCAGATCCGCTGCGAAGACACGATCAGCAAGACGGTCTCGGTGCTGTCGGCGCGGCAGAACGGCTATACGGTGAACACCCAGCTGTCGTACAAGCAGCTGTCGGCCATGAAAACCGACAAGATGCCGTCCAACGGTTTCGTGCTGGGCCTGACCCGCACCGAGTCGCGCGTGCAGATCGGCCTCGATGGCCCTATGCTGAGCGACCCGGCAAGCGGCTACGAATGCGTGGCGCCGCAGATCCGGGTGCAGCTGACCTATGCGCCGGTGCGCATCTATGTCGGCAACGAGTTCCCGCCCGGCAGCTGCGGCTACGCGGAAATCCTGTCGCATGAGCTGCGCCACATGAACGCCTATATGGACCACCTGCCCAAGGTCGAAGCCGTGGTGCGCGCGGCCCTGGCGCGGCGTTTCGAAGCCAAGCCGCTGTATGCCCCGGCCGGCACCGCGCGTTCGGCGCTGGCGCATGAAATCGACAGCGGCTGGATGCCGTATATCAAGGCCGAAATGGCCAAGGTGGAGCTGCAGCAGACGGCGATCGACTCGCCGGCCGAATACGCGCGGCTGAGCAAAGCCTGCAACGGCGAGATACAGAATATTTTAAGGAAGTCACGTAGCAAAAAATGAAGCGCTATTTCGCACTTATCCCAGCCGCCGGCGTCGGCGCGCGCATGGCGGCGGCCAGCCCCAAGCAGTACCTGCCGCTGAACGGCGTCCCCATGCTGCAGCACACGCTGGAGGCCTTCCGCCGCAGTGAGCTGATCGCCCACACCTACGTTGTGGTCAGCGCCGGCGACGGCTATATCGATTCGGTGACGCCGGAGCGCGGCGTGACCGTGCTGCGCTGCGGCGGCGCCACGCGCATGGACTCCATCCTGAACGGCTTGCGCGCCATGCGCGCAGACGTTGGCGACGACGATATGGTGCTGGTGCACGACGCCGCGCGCCCGGGCCTGACGCCGGCCCTGGTCGCGAAGCTGATTGCGGCGGTGGGCGAGCACGAAGGCGGCGGCCTGCTTGCGCTGCCGGTGGTGGACACGGTAAAGTCCACGCGCTCCGGCGCGGTGCAAACCACCCCGCGCGACGGCCTGTGGCTGGCGCAGACGCCGCAGATGTTTTCCTACGCGCTGCTGCTGCGCGCACTGGCGCTGGCGCCGGACCCGAACGCGATCACCGATGACGCCAGCGCGGTCGAGATGCTGGGCTTCTCGCCCAAACTGGTGGAAGGCCATCCGCGCAACCTGAAGGTGACGCTGCCGACCGATATCGCCATCGCAGAAATGTATTTAGGACAGGATTCAAAATGACGCAACTCCCATTCCGTATCGGCCAGGGCTACGACTCGCACCGCCTGGTGGAAGGCCGCAAGCTGATCCTCGGCGGGGTCGAGATCGCGCACGAGCGCGGCCTGCTGGGGCACTCGGATGCCGATGCGCTGCTGCATGCGATCACCGACGCCATCCTCGGCGCGGCGGCGCTGGGCGATATCGGCAAGCATTTCCCCGATACCGCTGAAGAATTCCGCGGCGCCGACTCGCGCGTGCTGCTGCGCGAAGCGGCCAAGCGCGTGCGCGCCACCGGCTACGATATCGGCAACGTCGACTGCACCATCATCGCCCAGCGGCCGAAGATGGCGCCGCACATCGCCAGCATGGCCGCCAACATCGCGGCCGACCTGGGCGTGCCGGTCGGCCACGTGAACGTGAAAGCCAAGACCAACGAGAAGCTCGGCTACCTGGGGCGCGAAGAAGGCATCAATGCCGAAGCCGTAGCGCTGCTGGTGCTGCGCCAGGGGGCGTAAGCCATGGCACTTCATCCGGCACCGGACGAGTTGCGGCACGCCGCCGGGTCTGAGGCCACCTCCGCAGCCACCGTTCCGGGAGCTGGCAAGCCTGGCGCGTCGCGCTTGCCGCCGCTGGAGGCCTCGCGCCTTGTGCCACCCGGTGGCGCCGAGGCGCTGGCTGCGAAGGCGGAGGCGCGTGCCCGGCGTGATGCCCAGGTGCGCGGCGTGGCCTCGATGGAGGAAATGCGCGCCGCGATCCGCGCCGCCAGCCGTACGCTGCCGGCGATCGATGCGGTGCCGCGCGTGCGCCCCATGAGCGCGACGGCCTTCCGTGCCCGTGCCAAGGAAGGTTTGCCGTTCCTGGTGCCCGGCGCCGTCGCGCGCTGGCCGATCTGCGCACTGCAGCCCGATGTGCTGCGTGAACGCTTCGGCGACGTCCACGTGCGCGCCCGCGTGGGCGACTACATCGGCACCGCCTTCGCGCCCGACCGCGCCATGCAGGACATGAGCATGCGCGAGTATCTCGACCTGGCGGCCGACACCGAAGGCTTGCCGCCATACCTGGGCAACCTGGAGTTGCGTGAGCTGAACAGCCTGTGCCACTGGCCGACGTACTTCGAGAAAATGGGGCCGCCGCGCTTCTGGATCGGGCCGGCCGGCACGGTGACGCCGCTGCACAGCGACTTTGACGACAACATCTTCGCGCAAGTGTGGGGCCGCAAACGCATCTTCCTCGCGCCGCCGCACCACGACGAGTTCCTGTACACGCGCGAAGCCAACCCGGTGCTGTTTGGCAGCCCCTTCGACCCGGAAGCGCCCGACTACGAACGCTACCCGCTGGCGCGGAAGGCTACTTTGCTGGAAGTGCTGGTCGAGCCGGGCGACATGCTGTACATCCCCGCCGGCTGGTACCACCAGGTACGCGCGCTGACTTTCTCGCTATCTTCCAACCGTTGGGCGCGCGGTTTGCCGTATGTGCTTTCGTGACAAAATACTTCTGATGTGTCACTTGGTTTTTCGGGGGCGGTTGATATACGCCAGTAATTGACGCTTGAATTCTTCAATCTCCGCAGCGGTTGCTGGCCGGCCTCGATATTTAACGATGCCACCGCCCCATTCACCAGGGAGAATTTCTGGATTGTCTTCGTCAAAGACAATGTCCTCGTCATCCATTGCGTGAACTCGCTCCCAATCTGTCATGTCACTGTAGCGATCGGAGGAATTCGCTGGCTTCTCGCCGGGTAGCTTTTCGAAGGGATATGACATGAATGTGTTCCTCGTCTCCTGTGTGAATGACTACGACAACCTCGCCATGAAGTAGTCCGACCGTCCTGAACCTACGCTCAGGATAAGAAAATCGTCGATCCTCGGTGGTATCCTCGTTTCCTTTGAAAACCTCCTCGACCCTCCCGAAGTCAAAGCCGTGTTTTCTCATATTGTTGACGCGTTTTTGCTCATTCCATGTGAATTTCATACTCAGTGTATGCCTTTCAAAAATGAGGTCAAGCAAGCGGGACGGGGGAGACTTATTGTCGGGTGTACCGTCCACACACGTGTTGAGGTGGATCAGGTAACATGCTGGGATGACAAGAGATCTGTTTGAGTACCGCGAGGTGGCGGTGGAGTCGCTGGAGGAGGGCGGGCGTGTGGTGGTGCGGCCGGTGAATGGGCAGGCGTTCAGCTCGGAGATGCGGGTCGAGTGCTCGCGGCAGCTGCGCGATACCAGCGTTTATCCGCTCGGCACCAGCTTCCTGGTGCTGGCCAAGATGACCGACCGCCTCGGCGGCGAGCCTTACCTGTATGTCTTCCACGGCGATCCGGTACAGGTGCTGGAGCCGGCGCAGCTGGACAAATTCCTGAACGACCGCCGCCGCTTGCGGATCTAGGAGAACGCATTGAAACTGGCCGCCTCCGTCGCATTGCTGTCGCTGCCTATGCTGGCCAGCGCGCAAACCGCCGACCCGCAGCCGGAAGAGCTGCTGCAACTGGCCTTCCCCAAATGGTCGGACGAGGAGGGCGGCCGCGTGGTCACGATCCCGACTAGCGCCGTGACGCGCGGCTGGGACACGCGGCAGGGCAAGCAGCGCAAGGTCTCCATCGTGCCGCGCCAGGTGGTGCGCGTGGCGCCAGACCGCTTGCTGCTGCTGGCTGCCATGACGCCCACCGGCGACGCAGGCGATCCACAGGTTTCGCACGGCACGCCGGTCGGCCTTGCCGCCTACACCTTCAAACCTGGCAAGGACGGCTGGAGCGTGACACGCCGCCAGGAACCGTTCGACCTGCAGGGCTTTGAGGGCCAGGCGCAGATGGACGTGGTGCCGCTGGCATCCGCCTCGCAGGCGCTGCATGTGCGCTGGGGAAGCTGCTGGCAAGGTCATTGCGTGGAAGTGTTCGCGCTGTACGCACTGGGCGCGGATGGCGTGCAAGCGCAGCCGCTTGTCCTGCAGAAAATCAAAGGCAGCAACGTCTATTCGCGTCCCGACTGCGTGGAGCGCCTGCGCGGCCTGCTGCCCGGCCTGACGACGCCGGACGGCGCGGACGAGCAGGTGCCGCCCGGGAGATGCTACGCCATTGAAGGACGCTGGGAGATCGCCCCCGCCACAGGCGGCGCCACTGCCACGCCGGGCGCGCTGACGCTGCGCTTCACCGGCGCCATGAGCAGCGCGAGCAAGCAGGCCAACGCACCCGCGCAACGCGTGGAGCAAACGATGAAATACGAATTCCGTGGCGGGCGTTACGTGCCCGTCTCCGGCAGCAACCCCGTTCCAGACGCATAAACCAGGAGACTACGTTGATCAAGATCCGCGAAATTGACCATATCGTATTGCGCGTCGTCGATGCCGACCGCATGATCCGCTTCTACACTGAAGTGCTGGGCTGCAGCATCGAACGGCGGCAGGACGAGATCGGCCTGATCCAGCTGCGCGCCGGCAGCTCGCTGGTGGACCTGGTGCCGGTCGATAAGAAGCTGGGCAAAATGGGCGGCGCGGCGCCGGGCAAGGAAGGCCGCAATGTCGACCACTTCTGCTTCCGCGTCGAGCCGTTCGACGAAGCCGCCATCCGCGCCCACCTGAGCGCGCACGACGTGGCCAACGGCCCGTCCGAATCGCGCTACGGCGCCGAAGGTGAGGGCCCCTCCATCTACGTCAACGACCCGGAAGGCAACACTGTCGAACTGCGCGGTGCGCCGTTTTCGTCCTGAGCCTCGTTGGGCGCAGAGAAAGTCCAGAACATGTCCGAACTAGAAAAACAAGTCCGTGAGAAGGCGAACCTGGCCGTCGCTCAATTTCAAGATCGCGCTGGCGACCGATTGAATTTTTCTGCCGAAAGCCTTTTGATGGTAGAAGAAATGCTCGACGAGGCGTCGCAATATATCGACCAAATGCCGCCGTCCGACATTTCAGCTCTAGTCCAATTGTTTGGATCATATTTGCTTGAGGTTGCTCGAACGGCGCATGGTGGCGAGTTCCTTTGGCATCAGGAACATGAACAGCCGGTTCTGGTTGTTGGCGAACCCAATCGGCATATTGCTATCATGGCGTTTCAAAAAATTCGAGGGCGCCTGAACGGCGACAAGGAGGACAATATTCCGTTCTTCTACCAAGGTTTTAACGAACGAGTTCAGTCTGCATTGCCGGGGACCCGCGCACTCTATGTGTAATCCAGATAATTGCTCAACCATTTTCTCCTTCGGACAGCTTATCGCTGCCGCAGAGCGGCGACGTGAGCCGAGATGACTCCGATCGTTGATACAGGGCTAGCTTCTCTTGCCATGCGCCTCCGCCAAGTGACTGAGCAAACGCCAGTCGTTTGCGCTGATTTGCTCCTGCCACTTTCGTACGAAATGCGGCTCCGATACGTTGAACGGTTTGAGTCTTCTCCTAGCTATCTGCTGCTTTGTGACCCTATAGAAGTTGATCCGAGGTTTGAGGCCATCATTGCGGCAGTCGAGGCCGAAGCAAAGGAATTGTTGGAATCCGGAGGGTTGGGCGATGGGCGACGTGGACGTGCAGGACGAATGTGGGGCTGGATGCAGCGTGAGCTTTTGAGCCGTCATGGTATCGCTTGGAAGACACCTATAGAAATGACTCCAGGAGTGGTACTGGATTGATAATGGCGTCGCTGAACGCAAATCGTTCGAATTTAACTGAGTTGTGTGAGATATCCCTTGAATAGACCATCAGCATCTCTTTTATTTGCGGCCATGTTGTCCGTATCGTTGCCGGGCATCGCTTGTATTAATTCGGTTGGAACCAATTATCGTGGGCAGACGATCCATCCGCTAAGCCATACGGGGCAGGATCTGGTGCGCTACCTGACCAAGGCTGAGGACAATAAAGCGCTGGTTGAGTGGACCAATCACGTTGTTGCATCTGTACGGAAAGAGCCGTCTTTCGCGAACCTGATTGACCTGTCTGCAGTCCTGGTCCGGCATGGGCGGTTCACGGAGGCGGTCAAGCTCCTTCAATTCGTCGAACGAAAATACCCGGGCCGGTACGAAACCGCTTCCAATATTGGCACGGCATATGAGCTGATCGGACGGAATGAAGATGCCTTGAAATGGATCGTTGAAGGCGTCCAGCGAAATCCCGACAGCCACGTCGGCACCGAATGGCTGCACGTATTGATCCTGAAAGCGAAATTGGGCCAGCTCGCAGCGCCTCCCAAGGGGCAATCGTTCGTGAAACTCGATTTTGGAAACGATGCCATGCCCAGGCGGCCGGCGCGGCTACCCACGGGAAACCGCGGGGAACAGCTTTCCCTGTACGCGTTGGCCACCGCGCTTCGTTATCAATCCGTGGAACGGGCTCAATTTGTCGCGGCGCCCGACCCGATCGTAGCAGGCATGCTCCTTGACTGGGCAAACCTTGAGCTGCTGGCCGGGTCGGTCGAGTCGGCGGACGTGCTGTACGACGCAGCCTTGCGCTACGGGAGCAAAGAGAACAAGGTCATCGCTGCCCGCAAGGCGCTCGTGGCGCAGATCCTCAAGCAGGCAAAGAAGAATCCCGTGTTCCGGGACGGTCAGTGCGAGCTTTGCGAGCCGCCTCAAACGTGAGCGTCGCCCACGCTATTTCGCGCTTTGCAGGATTTGCTCCACAATGCTTTTGATCTCTCTCTCCAGGTCGGCCGGCAGGTTGATGAACTTGCAGCCGACGTGCACTTGCTCGCCCATCAGGAAGGAACGGTAGGCGCAAGTGAAGCGCACTTCAAGGTCGGCGACGTAGACATTATCTTCGCCTAACTCCAGTTGTACTTCGAGCAGCTTGCGGCCTTTGAGCAAGCCCTTGACGTCGGTCTTGGCCCCGCGCAGACCAATGCCGCCCAGCGACAGGTCGTACACCGCGACCTCGTGCGGGATCCCGTTCAAGACAAAGGTGGCCGAGAAATTAGCGCCCAGCGGTGCTTCGACCCGCTCGTGCGCGCGCCGGTTCAGGACTGTGCAGGTTTCCGGGAAGTCCATCGGGATTAGGTGCGGCTGGCCGGGCAGGGTGTTCCACTCCGGCTTCCCGAGGCGGAACTGCATCTTGGCGTTGCGCAGCACCATGACGAAGGTGATCTTCCCCGGCGGCAGGGCCGCGCCTTCGTTCAACTCCATCACGAAGTGCGGCTGCTCCGGGTCGACCGACAGGATGCGCCCAAGTATGGGCTCACGGCTGCCGCTGGCATACATCGAAATGGCGTCGCCATGTTCAGCGAGCAGGGTCAAGGCATCGCCGATTTCGTCTTCCCCCGTCATTTCGTACGACCCGGCAGCGGCCAGGAACGGGGCTATCGCATCTTGCGGCCGGGGTGGTCCCTTGCGAGTGTGGACGCCCGTTGGCTCATTGAGCAGCATATAGCTAACCATGAAGGATAGGTCTGTATACCCATCATAGTCCATAAATTGCCATATGGCAAAACACTTTATAGATTACAAATTAATCTACCTTAATCTTCGTCCTCGTCATCCTTTTTGAGTTTGGACGATTTGCGCGCCTCGTCGGCGGCTGCCTTCAGTTTGGCGGCTTCGCCCATGAAGTCGTCCACGCTGTGGTCCTGGCTCTGGCGCACTTCCGGCGGCAGGATCAGGGACATGTAGAGCTCATCGCGCAGGCGGCCGGCATTCTCGTAATTGCGCATCAGGATCAGGCCCGAGCCGAGCGCCAGGAAGATCGCGCAGGAGGAGATGAAGGCGCGCGGCTTGTGCGGTTTGATGGTGCGCAGGTGGTTGTAGATCATGATCACCATGATCAGCATGACCACGTGGTTGCCGTAGCGCGTGAACACTTCCGCCGACCAGGCATAGGCCAGCACGCCGCTGATGGTTTTCCAGGCGCCGATGGCCACCAGGCCGGTGCCGAGGATGAACAGGTGGCGCCCCAGGCGCGCGTGGCCGCCGAACAGGCGGTTGGCCAGGGCCCAGACGCCGCTCCACACCAGGCCGACGCCGATGCCGGAGGCGATCACCAGCAGGTAGCGGATGGCCTGGAAGCTGCCGGTATCGGCCAGCGCTTCGGTCACGCCGACGAACATGGCGATCAGCGCCAGGCCGGCCAGCGCCGGCACGCCGCCTTCCCAGGCGTGCATGGTGGTGTCGGTGACTTCCGGTTCGACCGGGAAGGCGGCGTCGCGGATGCGCAGGCGCGTGTGGCCGAGGCGGACCACGGTGGTGCCGTTGATCGGCGCCGTGCTTTGGCGCTTGCCGTGCACCACGATGCCGTTCTGGCTGCCCAGGTCGCGCATCACCAGGCCGCCGTCTTCCGCCAGTTCCACCACGGCGTGGGTGGCGGCGGTGTGGGCGTCGTCCAGGATGAAGTCGTTGTTGTAGCCGCGTCCGATGGTGATCGGCAGCGCATTCACGCGGTGGCGGTGCAGCACATCGCCATTGCGCGCCAGCGTTTCAATGAAAAACGGGCCGTTCATTTCTTGCCTCCGCGCCCCAGTGCTTCAAGGAAGGCGCGCGAGGCACGCATGCCGTTTTCGTAGGAGACGCCGCGGGCATCGAGGCGGCTTTGCAGGTTCATCTTGCCGTCGTCGGTACTGGAGGTCAGCAAGGCGAAGTCGTACAGGCCGTCGAATTTGCGGTAGGCGCGCACGCACATCACGGCGCGCATCGGCAGGCTGGAGTTCTTGACGAATTGTTCGGTGCAGATCGGGCCGGTCAGGCGCTTGTCCTTGTGGCTGCCGAAGGCTTCGTTGCGGAACGAAGCGCTGGACAGCACGGCAAAGCGCACTTCATCCAGGCCGGTGCTCTTCATGTACTGGTGCTGGATCTGCACCTGGCCCGTCTGCAGCGAGCTGGAGACGAACAGCGAGGATTCCATGGCGCAGTTGGTCAGCTCCACCGAGAACGAGTCGCGGTCGGTGGAGCGCCCCCAGCAGCGCATCTGTTCCGATTCGCGTACCGGCACCGAGTAGGGGCCCATGCCTTTGGCGGTGAGCGGCTTGGCCAGCAGCTGGTCGACCATGGCCTTCTGGTGCGCCAGCAACTGCTGGGCCACGATGGCGGTGAAGTCTTTCGGCGGCTTGGCATCCGGCGCTACCTTCTTCAGCAGCTCCTGGGCGTACCTGGCGGGCACCAGGAAGGACACCAGCTCGCCGTCCAGCCGTTTGGAGACGTTGACGCCGGCCACTTCGCCGTCGACGGTCACGCTCGGGCCGCCGCTCATGCCGGCGTTGATCGGGCCGGTGAACATCAGCTGCTCGTAGAAGCTGCGCGCAATCACGCCGTTGTAGGCGCCTTCGGAAATGGCGAAGCCCAGGTCGAGCGGGTTGCCGAGCGAGTAGAGGTACTGGCCCTGGGTCAGCTTGACCGGCTTGTCGCCGAGTTTGAAATAGCCGGTGCCATAGCGGTTCACGCGCACCACGGCCAGGTCGTGCAGCACGTCCACCGCCAGCAGCTCGATGCTGCCGCGCTGGCCTTCGGTATCGACCCATTCGCCGGTATAGGTGTCGGGGTCGAGCGCGAATTGCGAGACCACGTGGTAGTTGGTCAGCACCAGGTTGGAGGTACCGACCAGGAAGCCGGAACCGACCGAGGATTGGGTGCGGCCGCTTTTCAGCAGCGAACGCACCTGCAGCAGGTCGGCCTTGGCGGCGGAGTAGAGTTTCTGTGCGGTGCTGGAGGGTGTGGGCAGGGCCACAGGTTCCGTTGCGGCGGCGGGGGCGGGCGCTTGCTGCGCATTGGCTGCCACGCAGCCCCAGGTCAAAGTCAGTAGTAAAGCCAGTTTAGTGAATTTCATCTAATCCTTCGACGCGGGGCTGGGGACGGGGGATTACAGTTCGCCGTCTTCGGCGGCTGGCGGGTTCACCGGGGTCATCATGTGCCCCAGTTTGAGCGCCTTGGTGTTCAGGTAGTGCTGGTTGAAGGCGTTGCGGTTGACCAGCAGCGGTACGCGCTCGGCCACTTCCACACCGAGCGAACCCATGGCCGCGATTTTGCGCGGGTTGTTGGTCATCAGCTTCAGGCTTTTCACGCCGAACTGCTTCAGCATCGGTTCCACCAGGGCGTAGTTGCGCTGGTCGGGCTTGAAGCCCAGTTGTTCATTGGCTTGCACCGTGTCGGCGCCTTGCTCCTGCAGGCGGTAGGCGCGCATCTTGTTGATCAGGCCAATGCCGCGCCCTTCCTGGCGCAGGTACAGCAGCACGCCGCGGCCTTCCTGGGCGATGCGTTTCAGCGCGCCTTCCAGCTGGGCGCCGCAGTCGCAGCGCTGGGAGAACAGCACGTCGCCGGTCAGGCACTCGGAGTGCACGCGCGCCAGCACGGGCTGGCCGTCGCCGATGTCGCCCAGCACCATGGCCAGGTGCTCCTTGCCGGTGGCGTGTTCGACGAAGGCATGCAGCGTGAACTGGGCCCACGGGGTCGGCAGGGCGCACGACGTGACGTAGTCCAGTTCTTCTTTTACCGGTTGTTCTGCTACGGGCTGCATGTTGCTCTTTCAATCTTTGTGTTGTGTAACCCTGCAATCATAACCGAAACCCCGGCAAGGCGGGGTCAGACCCAAGGGTCAGACCCCAAACGGTCTCCCAGCCGGTGGTAGCGCAGACGGGGTCAGACCCTTGGGTCTGACCCTGGTTCACCGGGTTTAAGGCAAATCAAACAGCAAAACCTCAACATTATCCGCTCCGGAAAGAACAACCTTCTCCTCCCCGGTAATCTTGGCAGCATCGCCACCTTTCAAAGCGACGCCGTTCACCGTCAGCGAACCGCGGATAATATGGACATAAGCCTGGCGGCCAGCAGCCAGGGTATGCTCCAGCCCACCCTCATTCAGGATCGAGGCGTAGATGTAAGCATCCTGGTGCACCAGCACCGAACCCTCGCGCCCATCCGGCGACGCCACCAGGCGCAGCACGCCCGTTTTGCTCTCCGGCGTGAAGTGCTTTTCCTCGTAGCCCGGCTCAATACCGCCCTGCGACGGCTGGATCCAGATCTGCAGGAAATGCACGCCCTCGCGCTGCGAGTGGTTGTACTCGCTGTGCCGCACGCCGGTGCCGGCCGTCATACGCTGCACGTCGCCATAGTGCAGTACCGAGCCGTTGCCCATGCTGTCCTTGTGTTCCAGCGCCCCACTCAGCACATAGGAAATGATCTCCATATCACGGTGGCCGTGGGTGCCGAAACCCTGGCCGGGCGCGACCTTGTCCTCATTGATCACCAGCAGCGGGCCGAAACCGACGTGTTTCGGGTCGTAGTAATGGCCGAAAGAGAAGCTGTGGCGCGAATCCAGCCAGCCAAAGTTAGCAACGCCGCGTTCTTCAGATTTACGTACTTGCAACATATTTATCTCCTTGTGCGATAATTTCGATCAGATGTTTCACAGTATATGGCTGGTTCTTCGTGCAAAAAAGCGAATAATTTGCCTTCCTATGATCGAAAATTTCGAATGCTCAGATTAAGCCTGGAAGCCCTGCAGATCGTCGACGCCATTGACCGTGGCGGCTCGTTTGCCGCGGCGGCGCGAGAATTGTTCCGCGTGCCCTCGACCATTTCTTACACGGTGGGCAAGCTGGAGGAGGAGCTGGGGGTGCAGGTCTTCGAGCGCATCGGCCCGCGTGTGGAACTGACGGCGGCCGGGCGCGAGTTGCTGAAGGAGGGGCGCTACCTGCTGAAGGCGGCGGGCGACCTGGAGCAGCGCGTGCGGCGCGTGGCGTCCGGCTGGGAGACCGAACTGGCGGTCGGCCTCGATTCCATGTTCAGCGCCCAGGTGCTGGCGGAAGACGTCAGCGCCTTCTACGGCGTGACCCAGCAGACCCGCCTGCGCCTGGTGCAGGAGGCGCTCGGCGGCAGCTGGGAAGCGCTGCTGGAGCGGCGGGTGGACCTGGTGGTGGGCGCGCCGGGCGACGGCCCGGCCGGCGGCGGTTATGTCTCGCAGGCGATCGGGCAGCTGAAATGGGTGTTCGCGGTAGCCCCCAGCCATCCGCTGGCGCAGGCGCAAGGGCCGCTGGGCCGCAACGACCTGCAGCATCACCGCGCCATCGTGGTGGCCGATTCGTCTCGCCTGCTGGCGCCGCGCACGGTGGGCCTGGTGCTGGGGCAGGACGCGCTGGTGGTGCCGACCATGCAGGCCAAGTTCGACTACCAGCTGGCGGGCATGGGCTTCGGCTTCCTGCCCGAACGCTGCGCGCGGCAGGCGATTGCCGCCGGGCTGCTGGTGGAGAAGGAAGTGGAGGAGCCCAAGCCGGAGGAAACCTTTTACCTGGCCTGGCGTAGCGGCGAGTCCGGCGCGGCCCTGCGCTGGTGGCAGGAACGCATGGCGCAACAAGGCTTGTTTGATCGTCTATGCCGGCACCTGCCAACTGTTGCGTATGATCAAGGAATGAGCAGATGAGGTGGCTTTCATGTTGACGTGAGCCAACTGTTTAGGAGTACCATAAGATTTGTCCCCTACAGGTTTCCCGCGTATGACTAGTCTAGCAACTCCTGTATTCCTGAAGCTGCTCGCCGACCGCCAGGGCAAGCCGGGCGGCTTCCTGTTCTGCGGCAGCGGCGAGCCGGCCTTGCCCGATGAACTGCGCGAGCTGGCGGGCAAACTGCCGTGCTTCTACCGCGAACCGCTGGCGCCGGCGCTCGCGGCGCAGCTGGACGCCGCGGGCTTCAAGCCGATGCCGTCCGGCGCACTGCAACGCAATGACAGCGACTTCGAGACGGTGCAGCCGCCGACAGTGGACTGGATCGAGGGCGACTGGCCGCTGCAGGCGCCGCCCCGTTCCAGCGGCGCGCAAGCCGCCTCGCGCGCCATGGCTTTGCAGCTGGTGCAGCTGGTCAGCAATGACGCCGACACGCACGAAATCGAAGAAATCCTGCGCCGCGACCCCACCTTGTCCTACCATTTGCTCAAGCTGGTGAATTCGCTCGGCATGGGCACCGGGCGCAAGGTCACCAGCTTCAGCCAGGCCATCCTGATCCTGGGCCGCCAGCAGTTGCGGCGCTGGCTGAACCTGATGCTGTTTGCCGCCCGCAGCGACGACGTGCGCTCGCCCATGCTGCTGGCACGCGTCTCCGTGCGCGCCCGCACCATGGAATTGCTGGCGCATGAGACGGGGCAGGGCAAGCAGGTGCAGGAGCAGGCCTTCATGGTCGGCATGTTCTCGCTGCTCGGCGTGCTGTTCGGCGTGCCGCTGGGGGAATTGCTGGCGCCCTTGAACCTGGGCGACGCGGCGCAGCAGGCCTTGTTGTCCAAGTCCGGTGTGCTGGGCGAACTGCTGGCCATTGTGGAAGCGGCCGAGCATTGCGATATGGTGGCCGTGGCCAAAGGCCTGGAGGCGCTGCCGCTGCCGGCGCTCGACTTCAACCGCCTGGTGGCGGAAGCCAACCTGTGGATGCTGAACGTGACCGGCGACGTAGGGAACCATGGATAACGAGCGGATAGCACGCTGCCTTGCCTTGAGCCAGCTGGCGCGCAGCCAGCAAGGGCAGGGCGAGGCGCAGGCTGCCACGCTGGCCGAGCTGGAGGCGGCCCTGCAGGCGCTGCAGCCGGTGGCCGTCATCGCGCCCGCCGGCGCGGAACTGATGCTCGATACCGCCGGCTACCTGACCGCCTGGAATGAAGGCGCCGAGCGCCTGTTTGGCTACCGCGCCGGCGAAGCGCTGGGCCAGCACGTGCTGTTCCTTTATGCGGAAGACGACGAGGATGGCGACATTGCCGAAATGGTGGATGCCGACCATGCCGTGGCCGACGTGCGGCGCCGTAAAAAGTCGGGCGAAGTGATCCGCGTGCGGCTCAACATCGCGCTGCTGCGCGACGGCGCCGGGCAGCCGAGCGGCATGCGCGTGTCGATCGCGCCCATGGTGGAAGGCCTGAGCGCGCGCGAGAAAACCAAGCTGCACGCCCGCATCATCGAAGACAGCGACCAGGGCGTGCTGATCACCGATGCGCAGGAGCGCATCGTCTCCATCAACGGCGCCTTCACGCGCATCACCGGCTATACCGCGGCGGAGGCGCTGGGCAGGACGCCGGACATGCTGCGTTCCGGCGTGCCGGGCGCCGACTTCCCGGCGCGCGTGAGCGCCGCCATGAAGGGCGCCGGGCCGTGGCGCGGCGAGATCCTGGGGCGGCGCAAGAACGGCGAACTGTTCCCGCAGGCCGTCACCGTGAGCGCCGTGCGCGACGAGGGCGGCGCCATCAGCCACACCTTCTCACTGTTCTCCGACATCAGCGTGCATAAGGATGCCGAGGCGCGCATGCAGCGCCTGGCCAATTACGACACGCTGACCGGCCTGCCCAACCTCGGCCTGCTGTCGCAGCTGCTGGGACAGGCCATGACCGAAGCGCGCCGCAAGCAGGAGCATGGCGCGCTGCTGGTCATTGAGGTAAACCGCCTGAACGCCATCAACGACACGCTGGGGCACGAGGTGGGCAATTCGGTGCTGGTGGAAGTGGGCCGCATCTTCCGCCTGGTGCTGCGCGACGAAGACATCCTCGCGCGCCTGGACGGCGGCAAGTTCGCCGCCGCGCTGCCGCAGATCGAAAAGCGCGAGCACGCCGCCATCGTCGCGCAGAAGCTGATGGCGGCCCTCGACGCACCGCTGCAGATCGGCACGCACAGCCTGCAGCTGAGCGCCCACGTCGGCGTGGCCGTGTATCCGGAAGACGCGCAGGACGCGGCGGAGCTGGTGCGCGGCGCCGAGGCCGCCATGTCGCGCGTGGCGCCGGGCCAGGTGCCGGCGCTGCTGTTCTACAGCGAAGAGATGAACCAGCGCGCCAAGGAGCACTTGCGCATCGAAAGCGAATTGCGGCAGGCGCTGGCCAACAAGGAATTGCTGCTGTACTACCAGCCCAAGGTCAGCCTGCGCAGCGGCCGCATCGTCGGCGCCGAAGCGCTGCTGCGCTGGCGCCACCCGGTGCGCGGGCTGGTGTCGCCGGGCGTGTTCATTCCGGTGGCGGAAGAGACGGGGCTCATTTTCGAGCTGGGCAACTGGGTGCTGGAAGAATCCTGTCGCCAGATCGCCGCCTGGCGCGACGCCAACCTGATGATGCCGCCGATTGCCGTCAACCTGTCGGCGCGCCAGTTCGACAGCCACCTGCCGGAGCGCGTGGCCGACGTAATGGCGCGGCACCAGGTGCACCCCGAACAGCTGATGCTGGAGATAACCGAAAGCCTGCTGGTGCGTGGCGCCGAGAACGTGATCGCCATCATGAACCAGCTGGTGGCGATGGGCCTGACGCTGGCGCTGGACGATTTCGGCACCGGCTATTCCAGCCTGGCCTATCTGAAGAAATTCCCGATCAGCACCCTGAAGATCGACCGCGCCTTCGTGGTCGGCCTGCCGTTTGAAGAGAACGACTGCGCCATCGCGCGCGCCATCGTCACCATGGCCAAGCAGCTGCGGCAGGAAATCGTGGCCGAGGGTGTGGAAACCATCGAGCAGATGAGTTTCCTGCGCGAGCTCGGCTGCGACCAGCTGCAAGGCTACCTGTTCAGCCAGCCGGTCGCCGCCGCCGATTTCGAACGCATGCTACGCGAAGGCAAACGCCTCGCCGTCACCGGACGGCAAGCCACGCTCGCCCTCTAAATGTCCACTTTGGGGTCAGGAAGAAAGGTGGACATTCTTGGAGGAATGTCCACCTTTCTTCCTGACCCCAAAGTGGACATTCCTGGGGGAATGCCCACCTTGGGTATTACGGCAGGCGCTTAGCGCTTGTCGTCGTTTTTGTGGCTTTGACGGCCGGCTTCGGCGTGCTGTTCAGGCGTGCCGCCGCGGGTGCCGCCACCACTGCCACCGCTGCTGCCGCCACCACCGCTTTGGCGGCTGCTGCCGGAGTCCGAACCGGACTGGCGGTTGCCGTCATTCTTGTGGCTCATGCTGCCGGCTTTGCGGGCTTCTTCCGAGGTGAACTCGTGCGCGTTGCCGGAAGCGTGGGCGGCTTTGCCGCCTTCGCTGGCGATCTCACGCTGGCGTTCCGGATCCATCGACGCGAATCCGCGGTTGCTGGTGTCGCCACTTTGCTTGTTGCCGCCTTGGCCGCCCGACTGTTTGGAACCGCCCTTGTCTTGATTGCTGGATGCCATGATGATCTCCCATTAGGTTCGAAGGAGTCGTCATGGTAGGCGGCGTACAGGGGCCTATTAATCAGAACACGCGACTAGACTTTGTAGGACAATGGCTCATTGAAAAGGAACACTTTGGGAGGGGCCATGTACCAGCTGGAGCGCTTTGTCGCTGCCCAGGAGGGCATATACCAACAGGTGGTCAACGAACTGTCGGCTGGACGCAAGCATACGCATTGGATGTGGTTCATCTTCCCGCAATTGGCCGGGCTGGGCCACAGCGCCATGGCGCAGCGCTACGCGCTCGGCGGGCTGGACGAGGCGCGCGCCTACCTGGCGCATCCGCTGCTCGGCGCACGGCTGCGCGAGTGCTGCGCGCTGGTGCTGGCTGTCCAGGGGGCCACTGTCCATGGTATCTTCGGGTCGCCGGACAATATGAAGTTCCATTCGTCGCTGACGCTGTTTTCCCAGGCCGCGCCGGATGAGGCGCTGTTCCAGTCCTGCCTCGACAAATACTTTGGCGCTGCGCCCGACCAGGCCACGCTGGACCTACTGCACAAGGAGAAAAAATGACCCGCACCATCCTCGACGACGCCCACCTGCATCCGGCCATCCGCGAGCGCGTGGCGAAGAACCATGCCGATATCGTGGCGGAGGTGCAGGCGGCTATCGCGGCCAATCGCGTGGTGGTGGTGGGCATGCGCCAGAACCCGTTCCCGAAGAAGGCGCGCCGCATGCTGGACGCGCAGGGCACGCAGTACGCTTACCTGGAGTACGGCAGCTATTTCAGCCAGTGGCGCCGCCGCACGGCGCTGAAAATGTGGAGCGGCTGGCCGACCTTGCCGATGATCTTCATCGACGGTGTCCTGATCGGCGGTGCGCAGGACCTGGAGCGCCTGATCGAGAAGGGCGAGTTCACCACCCTGGTGGCGCCGCGCCTGCAGGGATGATGGAGGCGCTGCCTTTGCGCCTGAACCCGGGCGATGATGTGCGGGCGGCGGTGGAGCAGGCGCTGCGCGACTCGGGCGCGGCGGCGGGCTACCTGCTGCAGGGGATCGGCAGCCTGTCGGTGGCGCAGATCCGCTATGCGGGGCTGGCGCAGCCGACCGAGCTGCTGGGCGACCTGGAGATCCTGAGCGTGGCCGGTTCGGTCTCGCCCGACGGCGCGCATCTGCACATGATGCTGTCCGACGCGCGCGGGCGGGTGTTCGGCGGCCATGTGGGGCGCGGCTGCATTGTGCGCACCACGGCGGAACTGCTGCTGGCGCTGTTGCCCGCGCATGTGTTCACGCGCGAGCACGATCCGCTTACGGGCTTTGCGGAGCTGGCGATCCGACGCGCGCCAGGCTAGGTTTGCGCTCCTTCTGCAGCCGGGCTGCCACTTGCTCGGCGCGGGCGAAGGCGCGCACCAGGTTGCCGCCGGCCAGCTTGGCCAGGTCTTTGTCGCTCCAGCCGCGCCGCACCAGTTCGGCGAACAGGGCAGGGTAGGTGGAGACGTCTTCCAGCCCTTCCGGATTGACGGCGCCGTAGTAGTCGCCGGCGATGCCGACGTGGTCGTAGCCGGCCGTGCGGGCGACGTGCTCGATATGGTCGGCCACCTGGGCCAGCGTGGCCTTTGGTGCCGCGCCGGCCTTGGCGATGTAGGCGGCTTCGCGTTCCTTGAATTCGGGCGTGCCCGGCTCGGCGCCTTGCAGCGCCGCCATCAGGCCTTTGCGCCAGGCGGCCACCTGCGGCGAGATGAAGGCCGGCACGAAGGTGACCATCACCACGCCGCCGTTGGCCTGCATGCGCTTCAGCACATCGTCCGGCACGTTGCGCGGGTGGTCGTTCAGGGCGCGGGCGCTGGAGTGGGAAAAGATGACCGGGGCGGCGCTGGTGTCGAGCGCCTGGTGCATCACTTCCGGACTGACGTGGCTCAGGTCGACCAGCATGCCGAGGCGGTTCATTTCACGCACCACTTCCTTGCCGAACGGGGTCAGGCCGCCGTGACGGCGTTCGCCCATGGCGGCATCGACCCAGTCCAAGGTGCTGTTGTGGGTCAGCGTCATATATCGCGCGCCCAGCTCGTAGTAGGCGCGCAGGGCGCCCAGGCTGTTCTCGATGACGTGGCCGCCTTCCATGCCGAGGAAGCTGGCGATCTTGCCCTGGCGTTTGGCCTGCGCGATGTCGCTGCTGCGGGTGGCCAGCACCAGGCGCTCGGGGTATTTGGCGATCATGCGGCGCGCCAGGTCGATCTGCTCCAGCTGGGCCACGGCCCAGCCGCCTTTCAGTTCGCCGGGCACATAGACGCTCCAGAACTGGGCGGAGAGCTTGCCTTGCTTCAGGCGCGCCAGGTCGGTTTCGTGCGGGGTGCGCTGGCGCAGGTCGTAGTGCTCCAGGTCCATCGGGTGGGCGGCGTCTTCGCGGATGGTCCAGGGCAGGTCGTTGTGGCCGTCGACCAGGGGGACTTTGTCCAGCAGGGCGTTGGCGTGGCGCAGGGCGGCATCCGCAACCGTGCCGGGGGCGGCGGAGGCGGCCCTGGCGCCGGGCGGCAGGGCAAAGGCGAGGGCGGCGGCCAGGACGGCGAGTGCAGGGGCGGGGGCGCTGCGGTACTTCATCGGATTCCTTTCGGCGCGCGCAGCGGGTCGAGCAGGCTGCGCAGGTTGTTGTGGTCTATCTCGTACATCAACGCCAGCAGCGCGCCCAGCTCCCCTTTCGGGAAGCCTTCGCGCGCCATCCAGCCCAGGTAATGACCTGGCAAGTCGGCCAGCTTGCGGCCTTTGTACTTCCCGTAGGGCATATCGCGCGCCACCAGCATTGCCAGGTATTCAGGGTTCATCTTGGTCTTTACAGGGCTCGTACCGGGATGCAGATGTCGCAGCTGAAGGTGCCGTCGTTCTGCGTGGCCAGGCCTTCGTAGCGTTCAAAGCACGGGCGCTCGTCGCATTGCAGGCCGCTGGATGGCAGCCATTCCTTCATCAGCCGGTTCCACACCGGGCCGATATCGCGCGGCGAGCCGGTATAGCGGGTGACTGCGTAGCGGCCGCCCGGCAGGTGGGCGACGCTGAACTGGCCGCCCGGCTCGAAACCGTCCGGAATCTCGACGCAGGCGTCGTAGCGGCATTTGTCGGCTGGCGTCACGCTCGGGTCGTCGTGGCCGATGCCATAGCAGGTGGCGCCGCCCAGGCAGTGGCCGAGCAGCCAGGGCATCATGGTGCGGCCCCAGAATTCGCCGATGGCCGGGCCGTACGGGCCGATGTGGCGGCGGTAGGCTACGCGGGCTGGGGGCAGGTCGATTACTTTCACGTCCATGGTGTTTTCTCCATATGGGTTGTTGGAGTCGCCATGGTCGCCGTTCGCGCCGGCGCCGGCCTGACCGTGCTTGCGGTTCGCCTGATCAAAATTGCTATGTTGCGCGCGCAGCCCCGCCAGGAAGGCGGCGGTGCGTTCGGGGGTGCTGGCGCGCCATTCGCTCGGGGTGCTGCCGAAGCGGGCTTTGAAGGCGCGCGCGAAGGCTTCGCCGGAGCCGAAACCGGTGGACAGCGCGACTTCCAGCACGGTGCCGCCGGCCGCCAGTTTGCCGGCCGCCACTTCCAGCCGGCGCCGCCGTACATAGTCGCCGATGGTCTCGCCCATCCAGCCGGCGAAGATGCGGTGGAAGTGGTAGCGCGAGAAATTGGCGATGTCGGCCAGCGCGGGCAGGTCGAGCTGCGCGTCCAGGTTGCGGTCGATGTGGTCGAGCACGCGGTTCATGCGGCGCTCGTATTCGTTGCGCGAATCGTTCATGCGACGGGATAAATGCGGTCAAGGCTGCCGGGGCCGAAGTACTTTTCGTACTCCTTGGCGGCGTAGGAATCCATCATGCCGGAGATGTAGTCGACCACCAGCCGTTCGCGCGAGTCCTTCAGGCTGCGGATGGCCGGCGGCAGCAGGATGCCGCCCTTGTTGTAGTTCTTATCGGTCAGCACTTCGAACAGGCCGCGGATGATCTTCTCGCCGCGCTTTTCGTACAGCTGCACGTCCTTCTTGCGCAGGATGGCGCGCCACAGCAGGCTTTTCAGGCCGCGCGCCAGCAGGCCCTTGCTGCGGTAGCCCAGCTCCGGGCCGTGCTGGCCCTCGATGACGGCGATGTCGCGGCACAGTTCATGCACGATCTGCGAGGTCAGTTCCTTGCGCAGTACGATCGAGTATTCCTCCGAGCTTTCCTGCATATCGCAGTCCAGCGCCACCGCGTGCGCGTGGTTGGCGATGGCGGAGAACTGCTCGTAGGCGCCGGAGAAGTCCTTGCTGATCTTGAACTCGTGGACGATCTCGCCCCAGGTGATGATGCCGAAGCTGAGCGCATCTTCCACGTCGTGCGCAGCGTAGGCGATTTCGTCGGCCAGGTCCATGATCTGGGCGTCGATGCTCTTGCGCAGCGTGACGCCGTGCGCCGCCAGCTGGCCGCTCAGGAATTCGTAATCGTCGTCGTACAGGAACTTTTTCGGATTGTCGCTGCGGCGCTGGAAGTACTTGGTGATGCCGAGCAGGGAGCGCACGGTCAGGTTCAGGCCGGCGTAGGCGTGGTGCTTTTTCTCCAGCGTGCGCAGGGTGCGGAAAGCCTGCGCATTGCCCTCGAAGCCGCCGGCATCGGCCGCCAGTTCATCCAGGATCTTCTCGCCGTAGTGGCCAAAGGGCGGATTGCCGATATCGTGCGCCAGCGCGCAGGTCTCGGACACCACGCTGCGCTCCAGCCCCAGGTCGGCGGCGATGGAACGGGCAATCTGCGCCACTTCCAGGCTGTGCGTCAGGCGGTTGCGGTTGAAGCGGTTGGCATCCACGCCAAGCAGCTGCATCTTGCCCTGCAGGCGGCGGAAAGAGGAGGAGTACAGCACGCGCGCATAATCGCGCATGCATTCTTCGCGGCCCTCGCTGCGGCCGTCGGCCTGGGCGTGGACGCGGTACTCCAGCGGCAGCACCTGCGCCTCCTGGGCGCGGGCGAATTCAATGGTGGTTTGATCGTACATGCGGTGATTCTACGGTATATTGCAGGCCAAATTGTTTCACAGCTGGATAATAAAATGTCACCTGTTTCACTTTTCCTCGTGGTGCTGGCCTATTTTGGCCTGCTGCTTGGCGTGGCCTGGGCCACCTCGCGCAACGCCAACAACGACAGCTTCTTCATCGGGAACAAGAGTTCGAACTGGATGCTGGTGGCCTTTGGCATGGTCGGCACCACGCTGAGCGGCGTGACCTTCATCAGCGTGCCCGGCGCGGTGGGGCGCGACGGCTTTGGCTACCTGCAGATCATGCTCGGCTACACGCTCGGCTATATCGCGGTGGCCTTCGTGCTGCTGCCGCTGTACTACCGGCTCAAGCTGACCTCCATCTACCACTACCTGGACGTGCGCCTGGGGCGCCGCTCCTACCAGAGCGGGGCCGCCTTCTTCATCCTGTCGCGCACGCTGGGCGCCACCGCGCGCCTGTACCTGGTGGTGAACATCCTGCAGGCCACCATCCTGGACAGCCTGGGCGTGCCGTTCTGGGCCACCAACCTGGTCATCCTCGTCATGATCCTGCTGTATACCTACGAGGGCGGGGTCAAGACCATCGTCTGGACCGACACCCTGCAAACCACCGGCATGCTGTTTGGCCTGGTGGCCTGCGTCGTGTTCCTGCTCAACCAGATGGGGCTGGGCCTGGTCGAAAGCGTGGAGCAGATGCGTTCCAGCGGCCTGGCGCGCGTCTTCACCATGGACGTCGACAGCCCGGCCTATTTCTGGAAGCAGGTGGTGGCGGGCGCCTTCATCACCATCGCCATGACCGGCATGGACCAGGAGATGATGCAGAAGAATATCTCGGTCCGCACGCTGGCCGACTCGCAGAAGAACATGCTGGCGCTGACCGCCATCCTGTTCGTGGTGCTGTCGCTGTTCCTGCTGCTGGGCGGACTGCTGCACCTGTATGCGCCGCAAGTGGGCGTGACGGCGGCCGGCGACAAGATCTTCCCGGCCGTGGTCATGGGCCATATGCCGGCCATGCTGCAGCTGGTGTTCATCATCGCCCTGATCAGCGCCTTGTTCCCGAGCGCGGACGGCGCCATCACGGCCCTGACGTCCTCCTTCTGCATCGACATCCTCGGCCTGAAGCGGCGCGCCGACCTGGGCGAGGGGGCCCAGCTGCGCATCCGCCACCGCGTGCACCTGTCCTTCTGCGCGCTGTTCCTGCTGCTGGTGATGGTGTTCAAATGGATCGATAGCGCCAGCATGATCGGCGTGATCCTGAAGCTGGCCGGCTATACCTACGGCCCGCTGCTCGGCCTGTTCGCTTTCGGCCTGCTGAGCAAGCGCGCCGTCAACGACCGGCTGGTGCCGTGGGTGGCGCTGGCCGGCCCGCTGCTGTGCGCACTGGTCGACTACAACCAGCAGCTGCTGTTCGGCAGCTACCGCATGGGGCTGGAGCTGCTGGTGCTGAACGGCGCCCTGGTCATGGCTGGGCTGTACCTGATTTCTTCCCCGGCCAGGGCGAATGTCGCTTATAGTGTGGAGTAGTTACTTTTTTAGCATTAGGAGTAGAGATGTCCCGCTCTGTTTTCTCGTATATCCGCAGTGGCTTTGCCTGGTTCTGGCGCGCCGTGGATAACAGCCGCCGCGCCACCATGAACTTCCTGTTCCTGCTGGTGGTGGTGCTGCTACTGGCCGCCATCTTCGGCGGCGGCGCCAAACCGCTCGGCAGCAAGACCATGCTGGTGCTGAACCTGGAAGGCGTCCTGGTCGAACAATCGCACGGCAGCAGCCGCGACGCGCTGATGGCCGGCCTGGCCGGCGGCGAAGTACGCAAATCGGTGCAGCTGCGCGACGTGCTGAACGTGCTCGATACCGCCGCCAAAGACCCGCAGATCGCCGGCGCTGTCCTGATCCTCGACGAAATGCAGGGCGGCGGCCAGGCCATGCTGCGCGAGATCGGCGCCGCCGTGGACCGCTTCAAGGCCAGCGGCAAGAAAGTTGTGGCCTGGGGTTCCAGCTACAACCAGCGCCAGTACCAGGTGGCCATGCACGCCGACGAGGTCTACCTGCACCCGATGGGCGCGGTGTTCCTGGAAGGCTTCGGCAAATACCGCAACTACTACCGCGATGCGCTGGACAAGGTGGGCGTGACCGTCAACCTGATGAAGGTCGGCACCTACAAGAGCTTCGCCGAACCGTTCATCGCCAACGGCCCGTCGCAGGCGGCGGCCGAAGCGGACGCCTTCCTCAACAACGACCTGTGGGCGCGCTACACCGCCCAGGTGGAGCAATCGCGCAAGCTGCCGGAAGGCGGGTTGATGAAGACCATCGACAACCTGCCGGCCCTGGTGGCGGAGGCCAAGGGCAACCTGGCCAAGGTGGCGCTGGACGCCAAACTGGTGGACGGCCTGAAGACCAAGGACGAACTGCGCGCGCTGGTGACCAAGATGGGCGTGCACGACCCGGCCGCCAAATCGTTCCGCCAGGTGGGCTACCACGACTACCTGGCGCGCACCTATCCCAAGCTGACCGGCGACGCCATCGGCGTGGTGATGGCGGTGGGCGAGATCAGCGACGGCGACGCGCCGGCCGGCCAGATCGGCGGCGCCTCCACCGCGCGCCTGGTGCGCATGGCGCGCGAGGACAGCTCGATCAAGGCCGTGGTGCTGCGCGTGGATTCGCCCGGCGGCAGCGCTTTCGGTTCGGAACTGATCCGGCGCGAGCTGGAACTGACGCGCGCCGCCGGCAAGCCGGTGGTGGTCTCGATGGGGAATGTGGCCGCATCCGGCGGCTACTGGATTTCCATGGCGTCCGACGAGGTGATCGCCGACCCGGCCACCATCACCGGCTCGATCGGCGTGTTCGCGCTGTTCCCGACCGTGGAGAAAGTGATCGACAAGCTGGGCATCCACACCGCCGGCCAGACCACCACCTGGCTGGGCGACGCCGGCAACCCGCTGCGCCCGATGGACCCGCGCTTCGGCCAGCTGATCCAGGGCGCCATCGGCCACACCTACGACGAATTCACCACCAAGGCCGCCAAGGCGCGCAACACCACGCCGGACAAGATCGACGCCGTGGGCCAGGGCCGCGTGTGGACCGGCGCCCAGGCGCAGGAACGCGGCCTGGTCGACACCCTGGGCGGCTACAAGGATGCGCTGAAGGCGGCCGCGCGCCGCGCCAAGCTGACCGGCGAGCCGCGCGTGGTCTACATCGAGCGCGAAGTGTCGCGTTTCGACAAAGTGCTGGAGTTCTTCGGCGCCTCCGCCGCCAAGGCCGTGGCCAAGGCCTACGGCGAACAGGCGCGCGTGCAGCTGCTGCCGGCGGGCGTGCCGGCCGGCGTGGCGCAGGAAGTGGTGCAGGACCTGGGCTGGCTGAACGACATGACCGCGCAGCGCAAGCCGTTCATGGCGCTCACGCACTGCCTGTGCACATCGCCTGACTAAGCGCTTGTTGTAATTGTCGGTTTGCCATTTCACGATGGCGCTGGCATGATGGCGGGATGACTAACCCCTTAGTTTCCCCCGAATCCGACCCGGGCGAGTTGCCACGCCAGCGCCAGGCGGTGCAGATCGTCGGCATGGGCGCCTCGGCCGGAGGCCTGGACGCCATCTCCGAATTCCTGGCCTCCATGCCATCCCGCAGCGGGATGGCATTCATCGTCCTGCAGCACCAGGATCCGTCGCGGCGCGGCCTGCTGCCCGAGCTCCTGCGCCGCATCACCAGCATGGAAGTGTGCGAGATCGCCGAGTCGATCGAAGTGCGTCCGGACCATGTCTACGTGGCGCCGCCCAGCTTTGACCTGGCTTTCTCGGGCTCCAAGCTGATGGCGGTGGAAGCGGCCGACCTGCATGCCCGCTACCCGATCGATTCCTTCTTCCGCACCCTGGCGGCCGAAAAAGGGCAGGCCGCCGCCGGCGTGGTCTTCTCCGGCATGGGCACCGACGGCACCGCCGGCCTGCGCGCGATCCAGGAAGCGGGCGGCGTGACGCTGGCCCAGGAACCCAATTCCGCCAAGTTCGACTCCATGCCGCGCAGCGCGATTGCGGCCGGCGTGGCCGACTTCGTGGCGGCGCCGGGCGCCATGCCGATGTGGTTGTGCCAGGTGCGCTCGGTGCCGCACGGCGGCGCGCACGGCGCGGCGCGCGCGCGGCGCCAGGCCCTGCGCGAGCTGATGTCGCTGCTGCAGCGCCATACCGGCAACAACTTCACCGAATACAAGATGAGCACCGTGCTGCGCCGCATAGAGCGCCGCATGAAGCTGCACCAGCATGAGTCGATGGAGGAATACGTCGCCTACCTGCGCGACAACCCGGGCGAGGTGCAGCTGCTGTTCCGCGAAATGCTGATCGGCGTGACCAGCTTCTTTCGCGACCCGACGGTGTGGGAGCACCTGCGCAATGAAACCATCCCGGCGCTGCTGGCCGCCAACCCGGAAGGCGCCGCCTTCAAAGCCTGGGTGCCGGCCTGCTCGACCGGCGAGGAGGCCTATACCCTGGCCATGGTGTTCGACGAAGCCGTGCAGCGCGCCGGCGAAGCCGGCAAGTATTCGCTGCAGATCTTCGCCACCGACCTGCACGGCGACGCCATCGACAAGGCGCGCCAGGGCCAGTTCGGCCGCGGCGTGGAAGACGCGATGTCGCACGAGCGGCTGCAGCGCTACTTCATCGCCGACGGGGCTTCCTACCGCATCCGCAAGGAACTGCGCAATATGATCATCTTCGCGCAGCAGAACATCATCTCCGATCCGCCCTTTACCAAGCTCGACATTCTTAGCTGCCGCAATCTGCTAATCTATTTCAACCCCAAGCTGCAGGAACAGCTGATACCGTTGTTCCACTACGCCTTGAAACCGGAAGGCTTGCTGGTGCTGGGCAGCGCCGATACCCCGGGCAGCTACAATGAATTGTTTACGCCAGTGCCGGGCTGCGGCCGCATCTACCGCCGCCTGGACGCCAGCACGCAACGCGTGGCGAACTACTTCCCGACCAAGATCGCCAAGGCCGCGCAACCGAGTTCCATCGAAGTGACTACCATGACCATGAATGGCAATATCCAGACTCAAATAGAACACCTGCTGCTCAAGAGCCACACGCCGGCAGCCGTCATGATCAATTCGGATGGCGACATCCTGTACATCCACGGCCGCACCGGCACCTTCCTGGAGCCGGCCGCCGGCCGCGCCAACTGGAATATCCACGCCATGGCGCGCGACGGCCTGCGCTACGAGCTGGCCGACCTGATCGAGCGCGCCAGCCGCGGCGAAGGCATGGAAACCGTGCGCGAACTGCTGTTCAAGGACGGCGCCCAATCGCTGCTGGTGGACATGACGGCCGAAGTGGTGCGCGACGACGCCCATTCCGGCCACAGCCTGCTGGTCACGTTCCAGGCGTCGCCGGTGCCGCCGCGCAAGCGCGGCAGCCGCAGCGACACCCGGCCGCAGGAGCTGGAGCAGCAGCTGGCCATGGCGCGCCTGGAGCTGCAGGCGGTGCGCGAAGAAATGCAGACCTCGCGCGAGGAGCTGAAAGCGGCCAACGAAGAACTGCAATCGACCAACGAGGAACTGCAGTCGACCAACGAGGAACTCACCACCTCCAAGGAGGAAATGCAGTCGCTGAACGAAGAGCTGTACACTGTCAACGCCGAACTGCAATCGAAGGTGGACGACCTGTCGCTGGTCAACAGCGACATGAAGAACCTGCTGAACAGCACCGACATCGCCGTGATCTTCCTGGACAGCCAGATGAACATCCGGCGCTACACCAACCAGGCCACCCAGCTCTACAAGCTGATCGCCACCGACCTGAATCGTCCGCTGAGCGATATCGCCAACGACCTGGTGTACCCGGATATGGAGCACGATGCCAAGGAAGTGCTGCGCAGCCTGGTGTTCTGCGAACGCCAGATCCCGACCCGCGACGGGCGCTGGTTCATGGTGCGCATCATGCCTTACCGCACCGTAAACAACGTGATCGACGGATTGGTGCTAACCTTCGTCAATGTCACCGAACTCAAACTGCTGGAAGCACGCCTGACGCCCGAAGGAGGCACCGCCTGATGACCCGAACCGACGCCCTGCGCCAATGGCACGAGCTGCAAGTCAGCCAGCTGGAACTGGAGGTGCAGAGTGCCGCCCTGGCCGAACTTGGGCGTCAGAAGCGGGAGGCCGAGCAAGGGTTGCTGCGCTACGCCGGCCTGTTCGACCAGGCCCCGGTCTGCTACCTGGCGCTGGCGCGCGACGGCTGCATCGCCGGCGCCAACCGCGCCGCGGCGGCGCTGTTCGGCATGCCGCTCGACCAGTTGCCGGGGCAGCCGGTCGAGCGTTTCCTGGCGCCGGCCAGCCAGGCCGCCTTGCGCGCGCTGCTGGCCCGCCTGCGCGCCGACGGCAGCAGCAGCGCCATCGAAGCGCAGCTGTTCGAAGACCTGGGAGGCGGCCGCGTACGCATCGAAGCCAACCTGGACCAGGCCGGCGACGCCATCCGCATGGTGCTGAGCGACCTGCGCACGCGCGAGCAGCACGAGGCCGCCCTGCGGCGCGCCTTCGCCGTGCTGGACACCCTGGGCGAAGGCGTGGCCGTGGCCGATGCCGACGGCGTGATCGTGGCCGTCAATCCCGCCTTCACCGCCATCAGCGGCTACACCGAAGCGCAAGCCATTGGCCGCGACCTGGCCGATATCTGCGGCGCCGAAGCGGCGCAGATGATACTGGAAGAAGCCAGCTGGCAGGGCGAACTGGCCGGGCGCAGGCCCGACGGCGCCGAATTCCAGGCCGGCCTGTCGCTGCGCAGCCTGTCCGGCGCCGACGGCGGCGTGGCCGGCGTGGTGGCGGTGCTGACCGATATCAGCCGCCGCAAGCAGGCCGAAAGCGCCCTGCAGGACCTGCACCGCAACCTGGAATCGCGCGTGGTGCAGCGCACCGCCGAACTGCTGCACACCAACGGCCAGCTGCGCCAGCTGTCGGCCCATATGGCCTCGGTCAAGGAAGAAGAGCGCAAACGCATCGCGCGCGAAATCCACGACGAACTGGGGCAAAACCTGCTGGCGCTGAAGCTCGACATCGTACAGCTCAATGAACGCATGGGCGGCCGCCAGGGCCGCTTCGCGCGCCGCGTCTCCGCCGCGCTGGCCAACATCGACGCCACCCTGCGCAGTGTGCGCGGCATCATGAACGAACTGCGCCCCTCCGTGCTGGACCTGGGCCTGGCCGCCGCGCTGGAATGGCTGGTCAACGACTTCCGCCACCGCAGCAACCTGCACTACGAACTGGCGCTGCCCGGCGACGCCGAAATGGCCGCCATCGACAGCGAAACCAGCCTGGTGCTGTTCCGCATCGTGCAGGAAGCCCTGGTCAACGCGCTGCGCCACTCGCGCGCCACGCAGGTGACCGTGCGGCTGGAAGCGGGCGAGGGCGGCGTGCAGCTGGAAGTGGAAGACAACGGCATCGGCATCGCCCCCTCCTGCCGCGAACGTCCCGGCTCCTTCGGCCTGATCGGCATGCAGGAGCGCGCCGACGCCCTGCACGGCAGTTTCACCCTGGGCGAGTACGAGCCGGGCGCCGGCTGCCGCATCATCGTGCGCCTGCCGTTGCTAATCAATCAATAGCCCTGCGGCCCCGGAACGCATATACTGCCGGTGCTTTTACACCATCAGGGGACTGCCTTGCTCAAAAAACTCGCACTTTCGGCTGCCATGGCAGCCGCTTTCGTTCCTGCCATGGCCGACGAGGGCCAATGGCAACCGCACCAGCTGCCGCAACTGAAGGCGGAACTGAAGCGCATCGGCATCACCATCCCGGCGGAACGCCTGGCCGACCTGTCCAAGCACCCGATGAGCGCCATCGTCTCCCTGGACGGCTGCTCGGCATCGTTCGTCTCCCCTGAAGGCCTGGTGGTCACCAACCACCACTGCGCGTACGGCGCCATCCAGCGCAACTCCACCGCCGAAAAGAACTACATCGCCAACGGCTTCCTGGCCAAGACCCGCGCCGAAGAACTGCCGGGCGGCCCGACCACCCGCGTCTACGTGACCGACAAGCTGGAAAACGTCACCGCCCGCGTCAACAACGGCCTGGAAAAGCTGTCCGGCAAAGCACGCCACGAAGAAGCCAAGAAGCGCATCAAAGCCCTGGTCGCCGAATGCGAAAGCGACAAGATCTACCGCTGTTCCGTGCCCGCCTTCCACCGCGGCGCCGAGTACTACCGCATCCGCCAGATGATGATCAAGGACGTGCGCCTGGTGTACGCGCCCGCCGAATCGATCGGCAACTACGGCGGCGACATCGACAACTACGAATGGCCGCGCCACACCGGCGACTACGCCTTCCTGCGCGCCTACGTCGGCAAAGACGGCCGCCCAGCCGACCCGTCGCCGGACAACGTCCCGTACAAATCCAAAGACTTCCTGGTGGTTTCCGCCGAAGGCCTGAAGAACGGCGACCCGATCCTGCTAGCCGGCTACCCGGGCCGCACCAGCCGCTACAAGCTGCCGGCGGAAATCCGCTTCGCGCGCGACGTCAACTACCCAGCCATGGTGGCCGACTACCAGGCCGACCTGGACGCCATCGCCGCCGCCACCAAAGGCAACGACAACCACGTCGTCCGCTACGCCAGCGTGGTCAAGTCGATCAACAACCGCATGAAGAAAACCCAGGGCCTGCTGGACGGCTTCGCCCGCAAAGACCTGGCCGCCATCAAAGACGCCCAGGACGCCGAATTCCGCGCCTGGTACGGCAAGCAAGCCGACGCCTCGCGCCAGCTGCTGCCCGAACTGGACGCCGCCATCGCCGCCGACATGGCGCAGACCAACGAAGACTTCTTCTACGGCATGGCCACCAACAGCGACCTGCTGAAGAGCGCCCGCACCCTGTACCGCCTGGCCCTGGAAAAACAGAAGCCCGACGCCGAACGCGAAACCGGCTACCAGGAACGCGACATCGCCAACATCAAAGCCCGCCTGAGCCGCCTCGAGCAATCGCTGGTGCCGGCGGTCGACCAGGCGCGCTACGTCTCCGGCCTGCAGCGCTACGCCAAAGCATCCGGCAAAGCGCGCAGCCTCGACCCGCTGCTGCCAGCGGTCGCCGACGTGCCAGCCATGTACCAGCAAACCAAGCTCGCCGATACCGCCAGCCGCCTGGCCTGGATGGACAAATCGCCAGCCGAGTTCCAGCAATCCGACGACCCCTTCATCAAGCTCGCCGTGCGCATGCACGACGTAGCGATGGCGCTGGAAGACCAGCGCAAAGAAGTTGACGGCACCCTGGAAAAGATCATCCCGCAATACATGGGCGCCGTGATCGCCTGGAAGAAATCGCAAGGCAAGCCGGTCTACCCGGACGCCAACTCCACGCTGCGCGTCACCTACGGCACCGTTTCCGCCTACTCCCCGAAAGACGGCGTAACCAAAGGCCCGTTCACGACGGTAGAAGGCATCGTCGAAAAGCACACCGGCAAAGACCCGTTCGACGCACCGAAAGCGCTGCTGGAAGCGGTGAAAGCCAAGCGTTACGGCCAGTTCAAGGACCCGGTACTGGGCACGGTCCCGGTCAACTTCCTGTCCTCCGCCGACACCACCGGCGGCAACTCCGGCTCCGCCATCGTCAACAAGCGCGGCGAGCTGATTGGATTAAATTTCGACTCCACGTACGAATCGATCACCAAAGACTGGTACTTCGACCGCGACATCACCCGCGCCATCCACCTCGACGCCCGTTACATGCTGTGGGTGATGAAAGAAGTCGACCACGCCGACAACCTGCTGCAGGAAATGAAGATCAAATATCCGAAGCAGAAATAAACGAAACGCCACCACCACCATGCCGCCCCGCCACCGCCGGGCGGCATTTTTCTTGGCAAAAATTCGGGGTCAGGTCTGACATTCGGACACCCACAGCGCACTTTTGATTTTCCTCAATACGTCCTCGGAAGATTTCAGTGCGGCTTTCGCATGCTCGCGTTGACGCTGAGCTAAATCTCAACATCAATTAGCCGCGCGGTGCCTTGATTTTCCTCAAAGGTGTGCACTTGCTGTCCGATTGTCAGACCTGACCCCGAATTTTGGCCACGAATTTCATCAGGGCTTGCCTATGTGGCGGTTCAGGAAGGCTTCCAGCTTTTCGTAGACTGCGGTGGCGTTCTCGGTGTCGTAGAAGCCGTGGCCTTCGTAGTCGATGTACATCCATTCCGGCGCTTTGCCGGCTGCGGTCAGGGCGTCGCGCATGCGGAAGGCGTGTTCCTTTGAGACGATGTGGTCCTTGCCGCCGTGGATCAGGAATACGGGGGCTTTGATCTTTGCCACCTGTGCGACCGGGGAGAAGCGTTCGAGTTCCTCCTTGTCTTCGCCGATGAATTTCTTGTACCAGTTGGCGGTGCGGCGTGAGGTGGTGGATTTGTCTTCTTTGTAGATGTAGGGCAGGTCGTACACGCCTGCGTAGCCGATCGCGCATTTGAACAGGTTTGGTTCGCGCGCTGCCAGCATGAGTGCTGCGTAGCCGCCGAAGCTGGCGCCAAACACGCAGGCGCGGTTGCCGTCTACTTCGCCTTGCGTGGAGACCCATTTCACGCCGTCCACCAGGTCGTCCATGATCTTGCCGCCCCATTGGCGGTAGCCGGATGTTTCGAATGCTTTGCCGCGTCCGCCAGATCCGCGGAAATTCACCTGCAGCACTGCATAGCCCCGGCTTGCGAGGAATTGCGCGTCGCTATCGAAGAACCATTCGTCGTACGGGCCATGGGGGCCGCCGTGCGGAATCAGTACGAGCGGCACTTTCTGCTGGGGGGCGTGCTTTGGCATGGTCAGGTAGCCATGCAATTGCAGGCCATCGCGCGCTTTGAAACTGATCGGGCGCCTTTCGGCCATCAGCGCGGGTTCGATGCCTTCCATGGATACCAGCAGCAAGTCGGCCTTGTTGCTGGCACGGTCGTAGAGGTAGTACACGCCGGGATCGCGATCGCTGGAGACGGAGAAGATCAGCTTGCTGCCGTCAGTGGTGAAGTCGACAAAATTCACGATACTGCCGGGGAATTGTTCGCTTAGCGATTTGTGCAGGAGCGCTTCCGGGGATTTGTCATCGAAGTAGCTTACCTGGGGCTTGCCAATGGTGCTCATGACGGCGATCGGCTGGCCGCGCAGTACGCCGGACATCAGCGCCAGGCTGCCATTCGGGTCGTGCGCTAACACGCGTCGTTCGCCGGTTGCCAGGTTTTCCTTCACGACGGAGGCTGGCTGGCCGTTCTTTGCATGCCAGGCGGTGAACTCTGAATTGTCGGCGGAAATGCGGATCGGCCGCAGGTAATCGCCGATCTTTTCCTGCTCGACTTCGTTCCATTTGCTGCCGTCGTCGCTGCGCAGGAGGAAGAAGCTGGTGTCGTCGCGTACTCCGTAGGCAAAGCGCGGGCTGCCATCAGGCTGTGAGACGAAGCTGAGGTCTTTGTACGGAAGGCTGGCGCGCTCCTTGCGGGATGAATTCTTGACCGTATCGATATCGATCAGGATCGTGCGTTCGGTCCTCCATGGGTGGCTGGTCAGAAGAATGTGGTTGTTCTGGGGCCAGGGCGTGCCGCTGACATAGCCGAACGCCTGGTCGTCGTGGTGGGCGTGCGAGTAGCGGAACATGTCATAGCCAAACACGTACTGCTGCTTGCTGCCGTCAAACTCCATGGCCATTACTTCGCCGGTCGACTGGGGCGCTTCGCGGCTGCCTACCAGCAGGGCTTTGCCGACCGCCAGCCGGGTATTGCTTACCCAATCGTAGTAGGAAGGCACTTCGAAACCATCCATGCGCACTGTGCTCTCCAGCTTCATGTCCGGCAGGCTGAAGACGTTAATCGTCGGTACCAGCCGTTTTCCGATCGGCATGCGGATCGTCACGGCCAGGTGTTTGCCGTCGGGCGACATGTTCGGGTTGTAGAACTGGTCGCGTGCGGCGAACGTGGCGGCGGGGATCTGGGCGGGGGTGGTCGGAACAGGGGTGTTCTGCGCGAAGCAGGGCAGGGCGGCCAAACATGCGGCCAGGGTCAGGTAGCGCATCGGAAGTCCTTGGATGGTGTTGCCATACATGCTAGCATGCGTGACAAGATTGTCAAAGTGCAACATTTGGTGAGTATTTATCAGCCATGCCATAATGTTGGGCTACCCTCCGGAACTTATGAACGAATCCCTTTCCCTGTTTGGCCTGCTGGCCGTCACTCCGCTTGAGTTGATCTCTTTTGTGCTGTCGGTTACCACGGTCTGGCTGAATATCCGCCAGAACCATTGGGCCTGGCTGTTTGCCATCCTGTCTTCCGCTACCTATGGGGTGGTGTTCTTCGGCGCCAAGCTGTATGGGGATATGGCCTTGCAGGGGGTGTTCATTACCGTTTCGTTCTGGGGCTGGTACCAGTGGCTGCGGGGGAATCACGGTAGTGCGCTGGGCGTTTCCAGCCTTTCCATGCGTGGCCGCGTGCTGGCGGGTGTGGCTTGGGCGGTGGGCTTCGTCGTCCTGGCGTGGTTCCTGCGCACGTTTACCGACACCGATGTGCCGCATGCGGATGCCTTCCTGACCGCCGGTAGCCTGGTGGGCCAGGCGCTTTTGTCGCGCAAGAAGATCGAGAACTGGCATGTGTGGATCATCGTGGATGTGCTCTACGTTGCGCTGTATGTGCATAAGGGCTTGATGCTGACGGCGGTCCTGTACGGTATGTTCGTGGCCATGGCGTTTGCCGGGCTGCGCGCCTGGCAGGGCAGCAGCGCTGCGCCGGACGAGGCGGTGGTCTGGAAATGAAGCATCCTTATCGCGTCGCCATCCTGGGCGCGGCGTCGTCCGGCAAGACGACGCTGGCGCAGGCGCTGGCGCAGCGTTATGGTGCGGCCTGGGTGCCGGAGTACCTGCGTGAGTTTTGCGATGTGCGGCAGGATGTGCCGGTGGCGACGGACCAGTTCCATATCGCTTCCACCCAGGTGGCGCGCGAGGAGGCGTTGGCTGCGCTGGGTGGGCGTTTTCTCTTTTGCGATACCACGCCGTTGATGACGGCGGTCTACTCGATCCATTATTTCGGCGGTATCGATGCGCAGCTGGAATGCCTGGCTGCGTCGCGTCAATACGACATTACCCTGGTCTGCAAGCCTGAATTTGCGTGGGTGCCTGACGGGCTTCATCACGAGGAGGAGGATGTCAGCGGTATCATCGATTCCATCCTGCTCAGTGAGCTGGCGCGGCGCGGCGTGCCTTATACGCGCATCGGCGGCAGCCTGGATGAGCGCTTGCGGCAAGTGGGTCAACTCCTGGGGGATTGAGTGCAATGAAAAGATGGCTCGTGCTGGCTGGCCTGCTGCCTCTGGTGGCGTCTGCGGAGACGGGCTATTACCTGGTCTCGGTCTATGACGTGGAGGGCCAGGCTTCCATCGACTACAAATACTGGAATGCGCATTACAAAAACTCGCGCAACGTGGCCAGCCCGGAGATCGGCGTCGGCTACGGGGTGACTTCGCGCTGGTACACGGAGCTGACGGCGCAGTGGGTCCAGTTTGATGGGCGGCAGACGCGCCATACGGGTGTCGAGTGGCAGAACGATTTTCTGCTGACCCAGGGACAGTTCGATGTGGACGTGGCGCTGCATACGCTGGTGGAGCGTGCGCGGCGGCGCGATAAGGGCTATGTCGTGGAGATTGGGCCGGTGCTGCAGACGCAGGTCTGGCGCACGCAGTTGAACCTGAACCTGTTCTGGCAGCGGGAGTTCGATAACGGCTTGCGCAACGCGACGGAACTGGCTTACCAGTGGCAGGTGAAGCAGCGTTGGAAGCCTTGGCTTGCGCCGGGCCTGCAGGGTTTCGGGGAGCGGCGGGCGCACTCGCATCGGGCGGGGCCGGCCATTTTCGGGGAGATAGGGCGCGTCAAGTATGAGGCGGCTTATCTCTTTGGCCGGAATTCGGGACGGGCGGCGAACTCGTTCACGATGCGGGTGCAGTATCTCTTTTAAATCCGGAAGGGCGGGTCAGACCCTTGGGTCTGACCCAGGTTTACCGGGTTAGAAGTCCACCTGCGCCGACAGCTGGAACGTGCGCGGGGCGCCCGGGAACAGGTAGCCGCCCAGGTCCGGGGTCACGTCGCGCCAGTAGAACTTGTCGAACGCGTTCTTCACCTGCGCGCGGACGATCACCGATGCGCCGCCCAGGCGGTAGGCGTAGGAGCCGCCCAGGTTCACCACGTGGTACGACGGCACCATGACCTTGTTCTCCTGGTCGAAGGCTTTCTTGCCGGCGTGCTGCCAGTTGGCGGTCAGCTTCAGGCCAGGCACGGCGCTCACCACATAATCGGCCCACACGGTGGATTTGAAGTTCGGCACATTGGTCACGCGCTTGCCGTCGTAAATCGCCAGGCCGGTGCCTTCCTGCTCGGTGTCGATGGCGGCCATCGAGGCGCCCAGCAGCAGTTCGCGCGACAGTTTGCCTTGCGCGGTCAGTTCCAGGCCGCGGTGGCGGTCCTGGCCCTGGCGTACGAAGGTGTTGGCCGGGTTGGTGAATTCCAGGCCCTGCTCGATCTGGTACGCGGCGGCGGACAGCGACATGCCGTTGATTTCGGTCTTGGCGCCGACTTCCACTTGCTTCGATTTGCCCGGCGCCAGTGCGGTACGCTGGTTGGTGGTTTCGATCGGTGCTACGCCGCCATGCTGCAGGCCTTGCGCGTAGGAGGCGTAGTAGGACAGCTTGGCCGATGGGCTGAATACCAGCGCTACGTTCGGCAGCCAGAAGTTGTCGCTGGTCGGTGCGGCCTTGGCCTGGGTGCGGCGTACGGAAACGTAGCGCGCGCCGGTATGCAGTGCAAGCTGGTCGGTCAGGCCGATGATGTCTTGCAGGTAGGCGGCGCGCTCGTTGTCGGCGCGGCGCTCGGAAACAGGGCCCAGAACGCCGTTCGACATCGGCACCACGACCGGCTTGAAGATGTTGCTTACGCCCGCGTAGTCGTACACGTAATCGCCCCAGCGCTCGTGGTTGGAGAAGACGGACAGGCCGGCGGTCAGCTCGTGCTTGACGCTGCCGGTGGCGAACTTGCCTTGCAGGTGGGCTTTGGCCGATGCCGGCTTTTTCTCTTCGCCCAGGCTGCGGTAGTCGTACACGTCGTAGTCGCCGTTGCTGCAGTAGCCTGGCCACAGTTCTTCGCTGGAGCAGCCGTATGGGAAGGCGGTGTAGTCGTCGCGCTTGAAGCGGTGCTGGTTGGCGCTCAGGGTGGCTTTCCACTCCGGCGAGAGCTGGTATTGGAAGGCGATGCCGATGTTGCTGGTTTCGGTCATCACAGGCTTGGCCCATGGCTGGTCGTTCAGGAAGATGTCGGCGTCGACCACCGGCAGGCGGGTGCCGCCGATCAGCTGGAAGCCTGGCGCGGTCTTTTGCGATTTCTTCTGGTAGTCGGCATCCACGGTCAGCAGCGCCTGCGGGCTGATGCGCCAGTCGAAGGCGGCGGAGACGAAGCTGCGGCGGCCGTCGGCGCCCTTGACGATGGAGCGCAGGCGTTCGCCGGCGGCGTTGATGCGGTAGCCGAAGCGGCGGTCTTCGAAGCGGCCGCCCAGGTCCACGGTGCCCAGCACGGTGCCGCGTTCGGATACTTCAAACAGCACGGAACGCAGGTTGGATTCGGTCGGGCGCTTGGTCACGTAGTTGATGATGCCGCCCGGGGCGGCAACGCCCATCTGCAGGCCGGCCAGGCCGCGCAGCACTTCGATGCTTTCCTTGTTCTCCAGCGGGATCTGGGTGTCGCCGGAGATGGCGTGGCCGTCCTTGCGGTAGGAGCTGGCGTTATCCAGTTTGAAGCCGCGGATAGAGAATTGCTCGGCGTAGCCGACGGCGTTGTAGGCGTCGCCGATGCTGGCGTCGAATTTCACGGCATCGGTGGTGTTGCGGATGTTCAGGTCCTGCAGCTGTTCGCGCGTCAGTACGCTGACGGAGGCTGGCGTTTGCAGCAATGCCTGTTCGCCGAAGCCGGCGACGGAGGCGCGGTCGGCCACGATGCGGTTGGCGGTGATGACCACTTCGGTCAGTTTCTGGTCCTGCGCGGAGGCGGCAGGGGCGAAGGCGGAGGCGATGGCCAGTGCGGCCATGGTGAGGCGGATTGTCATTGTGTGCTCTTGCTGTACGTTTGCGCCAGCGGGAGAGCACGCGAAAGCCCGTCTCCACGGGCCTTCATCCATCTGCGCTTTCCTTCGCTGGCATTATCCAGATCAGGTTCGGAGGGTATTTCTCACCCCGCGCACATGCGCGAGGACCCCTAGCGAGGCGGTATTGTACTACAGGCTCAGTTGCAGGGCGCGCCGCACGTCGGCCGGCGTGATGTCGCGCCGTTCGCCCAGGCCGGTGATGCCGGCGCTTTCCAGCGCGGCGACGGTGGCGTCGATGGCTTCCGCGCCCAGGCCGTAGCCGGACAGGCGGGTCGGTACGCCCATTTGTTCGAAGAAGGCGCGCGTGCTGGCGATGGCGGCGTCGATGCGTTCATCCTCGCTGCCCTGGCTGGCGTCCAGGCCCCATACGCGTTCGGCGTATTGCAGCAGCTTGCCGCGCTTGGCGTCGCGCCGCACCTGCAGGATGCCGGGCAGCACAATCGCCAGCGTCTGCGCGTGGTCCAGGCCAAACAGGGCGGTCAGCTCGTGGCCGACGCCGTGGGTGGACCAGTCCTGCGGCACGCCGACGCCGATCAGGCCATTCAGGGCCATGGTGGCGGTCCACATGATGTTGGCGCGCACTTCGACGTCGTCGGGACGGGCCAGCACTTGCGGGCCCAGTTCGAGCAGGGTTTGCAGCAGGCCTTCGGCGAAGCGGTCCTGCACTGGCGCTTTGGCCGGATAGGTCAGGTACTGCTCGGTGGTGTGGACGAAGGCGTCCACGATGCCGTTGCCGACCTGGCGCAGCGGCAGGGTCAGGGTCTTGGCCGGGTCCAGCACGGAGAAGCGCGGGTAGACGTGGGGGCTCATGAAGGCGCGCTTTTCCTGCGTGGCGGCGCGGCTGATCACGCTGGCGCTGTTCATCTCGGAGCCGGTGGCGGGCAGGGTCAGCACGGCGCCGAAGGGCAGGGCGGCTTTCACGACCTTGCCACCGATTTTCAGGATGTCCCACGCATCGCCTTCGTACACGGCGGCGGCGGCGACGAATTTGGTGCCGTCCACCACCGAGCCGCCGCCGACGGCCAGCAGGAAGTCGATCTTTTCGCGCTGCACCAGCTCAACCGCCTGCATCAGCGTTTCGTAGCGCGGGTTCGGTTCGATGCCGCTGAACTCCAGCACGGTGTGGCTGGACAGTGCGTTGCGCACCTCGTCGTAGGTGCCGTTGTTCTTGATGCTGCCGCCGCCGTAGAGCATGAGCACGCGGGCGTTAGCAGGAATATATTTCGCCAGGGCGGCGATCTGGCCCGTGCCGAAAATGACGCGGGTTGGGTTGTGGAATTCGAAGTTTTGCATAGTGGCGGGCATTATCGCGCAAATCGCGCGCAGCCGTGCGACACGCGGCAAAACCCCTTGCTACACTTGAGAAATCCGCGCCGCAGGCTGACAATGCGTGTATCCGTACGCCTAAGGAGATTGTGATGACACAGGAACACGTGGTCGAGCCGCGCGATTACCTCAACGCCCAGGTGCTCGATATGCACCGGGCCTTGACGTCGCTGGGCGAAAAAATTGAGGCGCTGGACCTGCATAACCAGCGCATCGAAACCTGCACCGACCCTGAGCTGAAGCTGGTTATGGCCAGCCACCGCGATTCTACGCGCAAGCAGATTGCCATGCTGCTGGAGTGGGTGCGCCGGCGCGATCCGAAGCTGGATAAGGAAATGAAGGAAGCGCTGTTCAAGGCGGGGCCGATCGCGGCCCAGTATCACTACGAATAAGAAAATGGGGTACGTCCCCATTTTTTCGGAAAGGGAGTTGATGAAGTTTCAGCCGTACCGGGAAGGCAGCTGGTTTGCCATCCCGCTCAGGAATGGCGGGTATGCCACCGGTTTGGTGGCGCGCCTGTCGCCGCAAGGGAAGGTCATGCTGGCCTACCTGTTCGGGCCGACCCATTGGACCTTGCCGACCCTGGCCGAGGTGCAGGGGCTGGTGGCGGGCGATGCGTTGAAGGTGATCCGTACCGGCGATATGGCGCTGGCCAACGGGCGCTGGCCGGTGATCGGCAATACGCTGGGCTTCCAGCGCGAGGATTGGCCGGTGCCGATGTTCATCCGCCGTGCCGATGCGCTGAAACGGGCCTGGCAGGCAACGTACGGCGACGATCCGGCCAAGCCGGAGCGCGAGGTGTCCGTTCCGTATGATACGGAGGGGTTGGAGAGCGATTCGCTGTTTGGCTACGGCTCGGCGGAACTGCTCATGACCAAGCTGCTGGAGTAGGAGGGCTTATGCACACGGGCGGCTGTTTTTGCGGTGCTGTGCGGTACGAAGCGGAGCTGCCGGTGCTGAATAGCACCTTGTGCCATTGTTCGATGTGCCGCCGCCTGTGCGGGGCGCCCAGCGTGGCGTGGTTCAGCGTGCCGCGCGGGCAGTTCCGCTATGTGCGGGGGCGGCCGTCGGTTTTTCATTCGAGTCCGGGGGTGACGCGTGAGTTTTGCGGCGCTTGCGGTACGCAGCTGACGTTCGCGGACGAGCGTTCGCCGCAGGAGCTGGATATTACGACCTGCAGCCTGGATGATGCGGATGCCATGCCGCCGCAGGACCATACTTTTTCCGCCAGCCGTTTGCATTGGGAGACGGTGGCGGACGATTTGCCGCGCTATCTGCGGACGCGTGCCGATGGGGCGCTGGAGAGCGCTTGAAACCCGGAGAACCAGGGTCTGACCCAAGGGTCAGACCCTTGACGGTTTTGCGGTTGCGGGCTACCCGCACCGCCAGCGTCCGCCCGGACAGGGTCTGACCCTTGGGTCAGACCCCGGTTTGCCGGGTTTCAGCAAGCCGCAGCCCGCGCCAGCAGCAGCTCGCGCTCCCGCTCATTCTGCGTCAGCGCCGCCGCGCGTTCGAATTCAGCGCGCGCCTCCTCCATCCGCTCCAGCTTGAACAGGAAATCCCCGCGCACGCTGGGCAGCAAGTGATACTGCTTCAGCGCCGGCTCATCCAGCAGCTGGTCCACCAGCTCCAGCCCCACCGCCGGCCCGTAGGCCATGGCCAGCGCCACCGCCCGGTTCAGCTCCACCACCGGTGACGGTGCCCGCGTCGCCAGCGCCAGGTACAGGTCCGCAATCATCTGCCAGTCCGTATCCTGCGCCCGCCGCGCGCGCGCGTGGCAGGCCGCGATGGCCGCCTGCAGCACATACGGCCCCGGCACCCGGCCCAGCGCCTGCGCCCGTTCCAGCGCCGCCAGGCCGCGCCGGATCAGCATCTGGTCCCAGCGCGAGCGGTCCTGCTCCAGCAGCAGCACCGGTTTGCCTTCCGCATCCGTACGCGCACGGGCACGGGAAGACTGGATCTCCATCAGCGCCACCAGCCCATGCACCTCCGGCTCGCCCGGCGCCAGTTCGGCCAGGATGCGCCCCAGGCGCAGCGCCTCGTTGCACAAGTCGGGCCGCATCCAGTCGCTGCCCGCGCTGGCGGCATAGCCTTCGTTATAAACGAGGTAAATCACTTGCAGCACGGCCGATAAACGTTCTTCCAGCTCGGCGCCGCGCGGCACCTCGAACGGCACCTTGGCGTCGCCCAGCGTGCGCTTGGCGCGCACGATGCGCTGCGCGATGGTCGGTTCGGCGGCCAGGAAGGCGCGCGCGATTTCGTCGGTGGTCAGGCCGCCCAGCAGGCGCAGGGTCAGCGCCACGCGCGCTTCCATGGTCAGCACCGGGTGGCAGGAGATGAAGATCAGGCGCAGCAGGTCGTCGCCGATATTGTCGTCGAGTTCGCGCTCCAGGTCGGGCGCCGCATCCTGCAGCAGGCCTTCGATCTCGTAGGTGAGCTCTGGCTCCTTTTCCTGCGCCAGCTTCTGGTGGCGCAGGTAGTCCAGCGCCTTGTTCTTACCGGCTTGCATCAGCCAGGCCGCAGGGCGGTCCGGCGTGCCGTTTACGGGCCAGGTTTCCAGTGCGCTGACCAGGGCTTCCTGCGCCATCTCTTCCGCCAGGGCGACATCGCGCAGCATGCGGGTCAGCACGGCGATGATCTTGGCTTCTTCAATGCGCCAGACGGCGACAATGGCGCGGTGGATGCTGTTGTCGTTCATGCACACACTTTAGCATGATAAACTTGAAAACTTTTCCATCGAAGATGCAGCTAATGAAGAAAAGCGTAGCGACAATTCGTGACGTGGCCGCCGCAGCCGGTGTGTCCACAGCCACGGTTTCAAAATTCGTCAATGGCACGCAGCGTTTTTCGCCCGCCGTGGAAGCCCGCATCTCCAGCGTGATCGAGGAAATGGGCTACCGCTCCAACCCGATGGCGCAGTCCATGATCACAGGCCGCACCAAGGCCATCGGCCTGTCTGTACTGGACATTACGAATCCCCATTTCACCAGCGTGGTGAAGGGCGCCAACCGCGTGGCGCAGCAGCATGGCTACACGGTGCTGCTGGTCGATACCGAGGAAACGCCGGGCCGCGAGCGCCAGCTGCTGGAGGCGCTGAGCCGCCGGGTGGACGGCATGATCGTCTATTCGCGCACGCCGGAGGAGGAGATGGACTGGCTGCTGGCGCTGGACCGGCCCGCCGTGTATTTCGGCCGCCCGGATTACCTGAAAGTGCCGGCGGTATCGAGCGACGACCAACTGGGCGCCTTCATGGTGACGCGCCACCTGCTGACGCAGGGCCACAAGCGCGTGGCCTACCTGAGTTTCGCCGCGTCGCGCCGCGACATCGAGCGCATGGCCGGCGTGCGCGAGGCGCTCGCTGCGCAGGGCCTGGAGCTGACGGTCTTTGAAGCCGACGCGCCGACGGCGGCCGCCGGCGAGAAGGCGTGTTCGGCGATCCTGCTGGGACGCCAGCCGCCCGATGCGCTGGTGTGCTTCAACGACCTGACTGCGCTCGGCTTCCTGAAAGCGGCCCAGGTGCTGGGCTTCCGCGTGCCGGAGGATATTTCGGTGGTCGGCTTCGACAATATCCAGTTCGGCAGCTTTGCCACGCCGGCGCTGACCAGCGTGGACCTGCAGAGCGAACGCATGGGCGCGGCCGCCATGCAAAAGCTCCTGGCCTGCATCGAAAGCCAGGAGGTTGAGCCGCTGACGGTGATCGACGCGCAGCTGGTGCTGCGCGCCTCCACCACGGCCCGGGTTTAAAGCGCCACCTTGCGCAGTTCCACTTCCATATCGCCCGGATTGGGGTAGGGGTAGGACTTGACCCAGGAGATGACGTCGTCGCGTGAGGCGGCGTCCACCGCCCAGTAGCCCGCGATCAGTTCTTTGACCTCGGCGAAAGGCCCGTCGGTGATGAAGGGCTTGCCGCCGCTGAACTTGACGCGCGCGCCGCGCGCGGTCGATTTAAGGCCTTCACCAGACAGGGCGACGCCGGCCGCCACCCCGGCGCGGTTGGCGCGGTTCATGATGTCGATGACGGTTGCCGGCGGTTCGAAATCCTGCTCCGCCACCTCATCGGAGCGCAGCAGGATGGCCCAGGCGGTGTGCTTGGGCGTGGCACCGGTGTCGAAACCGACGCAGCCGCCGGGGCAACCGGCCTCGCGCACTTCGACCACGGCGTTGCCTTCGGCGTCGGCGCTGGGCCAGCGCGCGGCCAGCTCGCTGGCTGCCCGGCGGTTGTCGGCGTCGATGAAGGTGAAGCCGGCCACGCTCACGTCGTCGAACGGGCCTTCCTCATACAGCCACTGGCCGTTACGGCGGCGCATGCGCAGGCCGCCGTCGGCGCTGGAACGCAGCCACTTGGCACCCGGCACGGCCTGCACCAGTTCAGCGGACGGAAAGCTGTCCAGTTCCGACCCGGCGTCGGATTTGCGAATTACCATGTACTGCATTCCATCCTCCCTTAGGCGTTGGCAGCCAGTTTGCCGGCTACGCGCATTTCTTGCTCGCGCAGTTCCGGGGTCAGTTCGGCGCCGAAATCCTCCATTTCAAAGACGCGGCGGATTTCGATGTCGGAATCGCTTTCCATCGGGTTCGGGCAGCGCTTGACCCACTCGATGGCTTCGTCCAGCGACTTGACCTGGATCAGCCAGAAGCCGGCGATCAGCTCTTTGGTCTCCGCGAACGGGCCGTCGATCACGGTGCGCTTGTTGCCCGAGAAGTGGACGCGGGCGCCGCGCGAGCTGGGGTGCAGGCCTTCGCCGGCCAGCAGCACGCCGGCGTTCACCAGTTCTTCATTGAACTTGCCCATGGCTTCCAGCAGCTCGGTGCTTGGCATTTTGCCGGCTTCCGATTCCGGGGTGGCTTTGATGATGAGCATGAATCGCATAACGGTGTCTCCTCAGGGGGTTATTGTTTGCCGCATTCCGGCATGGTTTTCTGCATTTCTTCCTGCATCTGCTCCGGCGTCAGGTCGCGCTTGTGCGTGGCGATCGACCAGTTGTGGCCGAACGGATCAACCAGCACGCCGTAACGATCGCCCCAGAACATGTCGGCCGGCGGCATCCTGGCGGTGGCACCGGCGTCCACTGCCCGTTTGTAGACGGCGTCAACGTCTTCCACGTACAGGTGCAGGGTGACGGGCGAACCTTTCAGGTGCTTGGGCCCGAAGGTGCCCATGTCCGGGAATTCGTCGACCAGCATGATATGCGAATCGCCGATTTTGATCTGGGCGTGCATGATTTTGCCGCCAGGGCCCGGCATGCGGGCGCCTTCCACGGCGTTGAAGGCTTTCTTATAGAAAGCAATGGCATCGGCAGCGCCGTCGCACACCAGGTGCGGGGTGACGCTATGCATGTCTTCGGGAATGGCTTTGACAGTCATGGTGTATCTCCGTTGTTGTTGAGAAGTTTGGACACCGTTTTGCGGCCTCCATATTCCCACGACGAACGGCGATGCGCCAGATCGACACGATTACAAAAGATTTTTTTGCGCCAGCCATTCCTGGTTGAACAGCCGCGTTGCGTAGGTGGCGCCGCGGTCGCACAGCAGGGTGACGATGGTGTGGCCGGGGCCCATCTGGCGCGCCAGGGCTTCGGCCGCCGCCACGTTGATGCCGCTGGAGCCGCCCACGTACAGGCCTTCCTCGCGCAGCAGGCGGTGCACCATCTGCACGCAGGTGCGGTCGTCGATGCGGATGGCGTCGTCGATCGGCGTGCCGTGCAGGTTGGCGGTGACGCGGCTGTTGCCGATGCCCTCGGAAATCGAGCTGCCTTCGATTTTCAGTTCGCCGCGCTTGACCCAGTTGTAGAGCGCGCTGCCGTGCGGGTCGGCCAGGATGATGCGGATGGCGGGATTTTGTTCCTTCAGGTAACGCGCGACCCCGGCCAGGGTGCCGCCGGTGCCGGTGGCGCAGGTGAAGGCGTCGATGCGGCCCGCCGTGTCGTGCCAGATTTCGGGGCCGGTGGTGGCGTAGTGGGTCTGGCGGTTGGCCAGGTTGTCGAATTGCTGGGCCCAGATGGCGTCGGGCAATTCCTGCGCCAGGCGGGCGGCGACTTTCTGGTAGTTGTTGTCGTCGGCATAGGGCACGGCCGGTACCAGGCGCAGCTCGGCGCCCAGCGTGCGCAGGATGGCGAACTTCTCTTCCGATTGCGTTTCGGGGATGACGATCACGCACTTGTAGCCGCGTGCGGCGCACAGGTGGGCCAGGCCGATGCCGGTGTTGCCGGCCGTGCCTTCGACTACGGTGCCGCCGGGTTTCAGGCGGCCGCTGAGTTCGGCTTCCTGCAGGATAGCGAGGGCGGCGCGGTCTTTTACCGAGCCGCCGGGATTCATGAACTCGGCTTTGGCCAATATTTCACAGCCGGTCTCGGCCGAAAGGCGGGCGAGACGGATCAGGGGCGTGTTGCCGATGGCGCCGGCGAAACCGTTTTTGGTGCGCATGGGTTTACTGTAGTCCAAAACCCGGTAAAGCGGGGTCTGACCCACAGGGTCAGACCCCCAACGGTTTTGCGGTTCCTGGTGTAAGGGGGCGCGGTGTTGACCTTCTGCGAAGATCAAAGACGCCCAACCCCAGCCGATAGCCGCCGAACAGACGGGGTCTGACCCTGCGGGTCAGACCCCGGTTTACCGGGTTTAAAGCGCGCGCAAAGTAATAGTGAACTTCAACCCGCCGCCCTCGCGATTGGCCACCTCCAGCTGCGCATCATGCCGCGACAGCACCCGGTCCACGATCGCCAGCCCGAGGCCCGCACCGTTGGCCTGGCCGCGCGCCGTATCCAGCCGCGTAAATGGTTTCAGCAGCTGTGCAATCTGGGTATCCGGCACGCCCACGCCATGGTCCTGCACCTCGACCACCACGCGCTTGGCCGTATGCATGCCGCGCACGGTGCATTTGATATCGATCTCCGCCACATCCTTGCCCGGCGTCTTGCCGTAGCGCCGCGCATTCTCGACCAGGTTGGCGATCACGCGTTTCAGGTCGGTGGCATTACCGAGCACCTGCGCCTGCTCCGGCAGCTCAGCCGTAATACGCACATCGGCCTGCCGTCCCACCTCATGCGCGCACTCGGCCAGCAGGGCCGCCATGTCCACATTGATAAAGGACGAAGCCTCGGTCGGTTTCGCGTAATCGAGGAACTGCGCAATGATGGCATCCATCTGCGCAATATCGGACTGCATGCCTTCGCGCGCTTCGTTGGACAGGTTGGCCATCTCCACTTCCAGCTGCATGCGCGCCAGCGGCGTGCGCAAGTCGTGCGAAATGCCGGCCAGGATCACGGCGCGGTCGGATTCGACCTGCTGCAAATCGTCCACCATCTGGTTGAAGCTGCGGTTGGCCTGGCGCACTTCGAGTGGGCCGACCTCGGGCAGCGGCTCCGGATGGCGGCCCTGCGCCACTTCGCGCGCGGCGGCGGTCAGGCGTTTCAGCGGCAGGTTGATCAGGCCGGAAATCAATGCGGCACCCAGCAGTGACACCACCGAGACCACGCCGGCCCAGCCCAGCCATTCGACCGACTCCTGCAGGCGCTCGCGCTCCAGCATCAGCCAGTAGCGGTCGTCGGCAATCTTGAAGCTGACCCAGTAGCCCGGCACGCCGTTCACCTCGGACGAAAAACGGGTGTCGGCGCCCAGCTTGGCGCGCACCTGGGCCTGGATGTCGTTCATCAGGGCGCCGCCCGGTGGCGGTTCGACCTGGTCTTCATCCTCCATGGTGAAGACGCGGATGCCTTCGTTGGACACCAGCTCGAACAGCAGTTCGCGCCGCAGATCGGGCGCGGAGTGGGTGAGGGCGGTGCGGGTGATGGTGACGATGGACACCACCTGGGCCGCAGTCTGCTGCGCCAGCGGCTCGCGCTGGACGTAGTTGATCATGCCGTACCAGGCCGACATGGACAGCGTGGTCAGCACGCTCAGCAATAAAAAGGTGCGCCAGAACAGGCCGCTGGATAGCGACCCCAGGCGCGGCAGGCGGAGTTTCATTGCAGCGGCAGGATCAGCGCGGCTGGCCCTCTGGGATGAAGACGTAGCCCAGGCCCCACACGGTCTGGATGTACAGCGGGCTGGACGGGTCCGGCTCGATCAGCTTGCGCAGGCGCGAAATCTGCACGTCCAGGCTGCGGTCGAACACTTCGTACTCGCGGCCGCGCGCCAGTTCCATCAGCTTCTCGCGCGACAGCGGCTGGCGCGCATGGCGCGCAAACACTTTCAGCACCGAGAATTCGCCGGTGGTCAGGGGCACGGTTTCGCCGTTTTTCTTCAGCGTGCGCGTGCCCAGGTCGAGCACGAACTGGCCAAATTCGAAGGTTTGCGGATGCTCCGACGGCGCGCCCGGGATTTCGTCGGGCTGCTTGCGGCGTAGCACGGCGCCGATACGGGCCACCAGCTCGCGCGGGTTGAACGGCTTGGGCAGGTAGTCGTCGGCGCCCATTTCCAGGCCCACGATGCGGTCCACGTCCTCGCCCTTGGCCGTCAGCATGATGATCGGGGTCTGGTCGCCGGCGCCGCGCAGGCGGCGGCAGATCGACAGGCCGTCTTCGCCGGGCAGCATCAGGTCCAGCACCAGCAGGTCGTAGCGCTCGCGCAGCCACAGCTTGTTCATGGCGGTGGCGTTTTCGGCGGTGACGACGTTAAACCCTTGCTCGGTCAGGTAGCGGCGCAACAGGTCGCGCAGGCGGACGTCGTCGTCCACCACCATGATCTTGGCCTGGTGGCCGGTCTGGCCGCCGGTGGCGGCTGTAGGGGGAGTGGTGGTATTCATAGGCTTTGTTGATCTTGTTGAATTGTCAGATGCATGTCGCTATGGTAACGTCATAATCGTTGCCGGGGCCACCCCGGAGAAAACTCATTACAAATTCTTACAAACTTTACCCCGACGCTCTTACTATAGGAAGTCGGAGCGCATACACTGCGGGCATGGATACGGCAAGTACGACGAGGACGGCAATGAAATTCGGTGCGAAATCAGGTTTGGGCAAAGCGGCGACAGCGCTCTGTGCTGGCCTGTGCTGCACCCTGATGGCCAGCGCCCAGGCGCAGTCGGACCAGCAGAATAGCCCGCAACCGCGCAAGGAAGGCCGCCGCGATTTCCGCGACAGCCGCTGGGGCGACGCGCGCGATCCCCGTTCCTTCGAAGCGCGCGCCGAAGAACAGCGCCGCATGATGGAAGAAAACAATAACAGCGCCGAAGCGTCGCGCCGCATGGGCCGCATGACGGCCGACGAGCGCCGCGACCTGCGCCGCCAGATTAACGAAGCGGGCCAACAAGTCTATTCCCTGCCGCCCAAGCGCTGAGAATGTGACATTTACGTAACGCCACGTAAGCAATTGGCCTTTTAATCCTCCGATTTTTGATGTTTTGCGTGTAATATTGATTGCCCGCAAGACATCGCGCCCCGGCGCGCCCAAAAATAGGGCACTGGAGGAGAGCTTTGTCCCAAACCGCACAACAGCAGGATCATCCCGGCACATTGCCGGAAGGCGTGGTCGCCCGGCCCGATGGGGTCTTCCTCGACCTGCGCCGGCTTGCGCCTGAGCTGGTGGGGGCGGTCGACAGCCTGTTCCGCAGCGGCTACCTGCTGCGCGGGCTCGATTATCCTGTGCTGGCGCGCGCACTGTACGGCGTGGGCCCGGAGCTGGCCCCGAATGCCGAATTGCTGGCGCGCCTGGCCGACAAGCTGGAACCGTTCCCGGCCCAGCGCAAGCCGCTCTACCGCAACGTCAAGGTGCGCGACGGCGAAGCCGAATACTTCTTTGAACCGATTTACCTGCCGGCCGAGGAGCTGCCGGACGGCACCCTGCTGCCGGAGCGGCCGGCCCAGCTCGACTTTGACGAGTTCGTGGCCGATATGTGGCTGAAAAACGTGCGTTTCGGCATCGACGTGGCCGCCGTGCGCGCCGCGCTGGCGGCGCCCAAAGGCGAGCGGGTCACCGCGGCGCGCGACCTGGAGCCGACCCCGGCGCAGGATGCGCAAGTGGTGGAAGTGGCGTCCGAGCTGCACCGCAGCGACGCCCCGCGCCAGCGCGCCGACGGCACGGTCGACCTGACCAGCTTCCAGAACCGTTTCCCGCAGATCAAGCAGGGCATGCGCATGCTGCAGAAGCTGCCCGGCAAGCCGGGCGAGCCGGGCCGCACCATCGGCGGCCAGCCGATGCCGGCGCTGCAGCCGGCCGACGTCGATTTGCAGCGCTTCGCCGGCGAGGGCACCCTGATCACGCGCGATGCTGAGGGCGAGTTCCTGGTGGCGGCGCGCGAGGGCTTCCTCAATGTCGATCCGAAAAGCGGCAAGGTGGCGCTGAGCGACAAGATCATCAGCCGCGACGGCGTATCGGGCCGCACCACCGGCAACCTGGAATTGATGGGCGCGTTCGAGGAATTCGGCGATGTGCAGGAACTGCGCGACGTGAACGGCAGCGACATCACCGTGCACGGCGACGTGTTCGGCAATATCCACTCCAGCGGCGGCACCATTGTGCTGGGCCGCAACCTGGTGGGCGGCAAGGCCATCAATGCCAAGGGCGATATCCGGGTCGACGGCGTGGCCTCCGGCGCCACCATCCAGACCGCCAGCGGCACCATCACCATCAAGGGCCGCGCCGAAAGCTGCGTGATCAGCGCCCCCAAGGTGGTGATCGCCGAGGCCTCCAACTGCGAAATCTTTGCCGACGAAGTGGAAGTCGAGCTGGCCATCGGCTGCGCGGTGGCCGGCCGCAGCGTCAAGGTGGAAAGCGCCGGTCCGCGCAAGAACAGCGAAATGTTCGTCTACGTGGTGGTAAAGGATGTGGCCGGCCATAATGCCGAGCTGGAGGCGCTGCAGAAGCAGACCGCCGGGCAGGAAGCCGATATCGCGCTGTGGCGCGCCGAACACGACCGCCTGAATGCCCTGGCGGAAGTGCGCAGCTACCTGACCCTGGCGGAAAAGCTGCGCAAAGGCGAGATCCAGCTGACCCCGGCGCAAGTGCCGAACCTGAAAAAAGTGGCCGCCGCGGTGGCGCCGCAGATCAAGATGATCGGCCAGCTGCTGCAGTCGATCCGCAATACCGAAGAGGCGATGGCCGGCGCGCGCGCCCGGCGCGACGAGCTGGAAGCGCTGAAGCGCGACGCGGCGGCCCGCTCCTCGGTGCGGGTGATGATGGTCGACGGCGAAGTGCTGGTGCGCACCTTGCCGCTGGGCGAAGCCACGGCGGCCAACTTCATGGCGCAGCCCAAGGATTACAAGGCCATGCTGCGCGGCCCACGGCTGGACAGCCTGACCATTTTCAGCGGTTCGAGCGGGACGGTGTCCTGGCACGGCGCCGCGCCGGTTGAGGCGGTCCCGGGCTAGCCGTACAATGGGCCAGGATAATCTCCCGGGAGATCACGTGCCTGCAGATGCTGCTGCGGCCACCACGGTGGCCGGCGATCTGCCATCGGCCCTGGTGCAGCGCGCCGATGGCGTCTATTTCAAGGCGGAAGTCGCTCCCGCCTTGCTGCAGGCTGCCGCCAACCAGGTGTTCCTTTCCGGCGCTTACTTCCGCGGCATTGATTACGGCGTCTTCATCCGCGCCCTGTATGGCGCCGGTCCCGAGCTGCCGGAAGGCATGAAAAGCCAGCCGCTGTGGCGCTTTGCCGATGAAATCGTGCCATTCCCCGGCGTCCGCCGCGAGCTCTACAAATCGGTGCGCATCGTGGGCGGCGAGGCGGAGTACTATTTCGAGCCGGTCTTCATCGAGATCGAAGGCAGCGCACCCGTTCCGGCCCAGCTGGATTTCGGCGAGTTCGTGGCCGACATGTGGACCAAGGGCATACGCTTCGGCATCGACGCCCCCGTGGTGCGCGAGACCATCGCCAGCGGCCGGGTGGCGCGCGTGATCGTGGCGCGCAAGCTGCCGCCGGTGCCGGGGCGCGACGCGGCGATCGTCGAAGTATCGGAAAGCATCCACCGCTCCAATGCGCCGCGCCTGCTGGCAAATGGCCGCTTCGACCTGCACACCTTCCAGAACCGCTTCCCGCAGGTGAAAGCCCAGGTGCGCCTGCTGCGCAAGGAGCCGGCGGTGCCGGGCACGCGCGGCTTTGAGCTATCCGGCATCGTGCTCGATCCGCCCGCGCCGCGCGACCTGGAGCTGACCAGCGTCGCCGGCGAAGGCACGCTGGTACTGCATATCAACGACGCCGATTACCTGGTGTCGTCGGTGGAAGGCTTCATCAACGTCGACAGCAAGAGCAAGCGCATCTCCATCGGCCCCAAGATCGTCAGCCGCGAAGGCGTCTCGGTGCGCACCACCGGCAACCTGCAGCTGGACGGCGACTACGAGGAATTCGGCGAAGTGCAGGAACAGCGCGTGGTCGAGGGCGGCAACATCACCGTGCACGGCGACGTGTTCGGCAAAATCAGCTCGCGCGGCGGCACCATCGCCTTGCAGAAAAACCTGATGGGGGGCAGCGCCACCAATGCCGAGGGCAATATCCGCGTCGCCGGCGTCGCCAGCGGCGCCGTGCTGCATGCGAAGAAGGGCGATGTCGTGCTGGGCAAGGCGCAGAACTGCGTCATCACCGCCACCCGCGTCATCATCACCGAAGCCCTCAACTGCGAAATTATGGCCGACGAAGTGCTGATCAAGCTGGCCGCCGGCTGCGCCATCGCCGCACGCCGCATCGAGATCGACGCCGCCGGCCCGCGCAAGCAAGCCGAGATGCAGCTGCACGTGATGGTGCCCGACACCACCAAGTACGACGAAAAGCTGGCCGAATGCGCCGCCCGCGCCGCGCGCCACGAACAGCAGGCCGCGCGCTGCAAGGAGCAGATGGACGGCATCATGGCCGAGCAGGAGCTGCGCAACTACATGCAGCTGGCCAGCAAAGTGCGCAAGCAGGAAGTGACGCTGAACCAGGAGCAGCTGGTGCTGTTCCAGAAGATGGCGCTGAAGGCCGGCCCCTCACTGAAGATGGTGGCGCGGCTGCAGGTAGAAATGAAAGAAGCCCAGGCCGCGCAGCAGAAAGAGCAGGAACTGGGCGAGCACGTCTACAAGCAGAAGCTGATGGTGGTTGGCGGTTCGCGCTGCACGGTGCGCCAGGTTTTCGGCGACACCACGGTGCGCAAGATGATCTTCAACCCCGACCTCGGCCCCGCCTATTGGCTGCCGCCGAAAGAAGTCAAAGCCCGCCTGCGCAGCGCCCTCGGCAGCGAGCAGCCCCTGTTCGCCGCCGCCAGCGGCGAGTTCGACTGGAGCGCCAGCGCCGCCTGAAAAAATGGGGAGGTAAAAAAAATGGGGACGTACCCCATTTTTCGCGTAGCGAAAAATAGGGTACGTCCCCATTTTTTTTACCTCCCCATTTTTTTCAGGCTAATGCCGCGTAGCAAGGCATGGCGCCTAGCGGCAGCCCGTGAAACAGGTTGTTTTCGGAGTCGTTCAGCTTGCCATGCGCGGCCAGCAGGCGGATTTTGGAGAGGTAGTCTCCCAATGCCAGCACGCGCGCCATCGGCGACAGGGCGCCGCCTTTGCGGACTTCGCCTTGCTCGCGGATCGCTTGCGTGATCGCGGGCGGGAAGCGCCAGGCTTCTGAAATGCCGGCGGAGATGGCGCGCGCTTCCTGCATCAGGCGGGCGCGGAACATGGCGGAACCGAGCTCGCCGGGCGTGTTGCTGGCGCTGTCCATCACACGCAGGGCGGTCAGCAGGCCGGCGTTCAGTACCAGCCCGGCGAGGAAGGCTTCGAATGGGTCGACGCCGAATTCCGGCGCCAGCATGCGGCAGGCAACGGCGCTCTTTTCCGATTGGTCCCAGATGCGTGGCGCCATCAGCTTGGTGTGGTAGCCGGAATTGAGGTCGATGATGGGGCGGAAGGCGACCGTGGTGATCAGCTGGCGCAGGCCTTCCTGGCCGATCACGATCACCGCGTGTTCGACGCTGTTGATGGTGGTGGCTTCGCCGCTGTTCTGGATGGCGGCGTTGGCCAGGCGCAGCACGGAGCCGACCAGGACCAGGTCGTTCGAGATCTTGCGCGCGATGTCTGCGCCGGCGAAGTTTTCGCTGCGCAGGCTTTGCAGCAGCTGCGGGATCACGCCCGGCATGCGGCGCAGCATGTCGGCGGCGTTGTGGCCGGACTTGGCGGCCATGATCAGTTCATGCAGCACGCGGCCTTCGGGCGCCGTGGTATCGAGCGCGTCGCCGGCGGGCAGGGCGAACAGCCAGCGCTGGAAGGCGGAGTTGACCAGGTCCTTCTGCTCGAAATCGGGGCCGCCTTCGAGGGCGGGCGACAGGATGGGGGCGGGCGGCGCTGCGGGTTCCCGGGCTGCGGGCTGCGGTGGACTGGGCGCGTCCGGCGGCGGGACGCTGTCAGGTTTGGCGAGCAGTCGCTTCAGCCATTGATACATGGGGTGTTTTCCCTGGCAATTGTTATGAAAGCATTGTAGCCCACGCGGCAACCTTTGAGGATGCTCAAACTGCTTGCTGTTGCGTAACGGTACGATGGAATAGCGTATCGGCGTTACTGCCGGAGTTAGCCGGAATCAGAGGAGCATTATGGAAGCCGACCTGCGACAGTACCTGACCTTCCGCCTGGGCGGCCTGGAATATGCGCTGGATTACCGCCGCGTGCAGGAGTTGCGCCCGTTGAGCGCGCTCGAACGGGTGGCATCCGGCGGCGAGATTGTGGAGGGCGTGGCGTTGTCGCGCGGCGTGATCATGCCTATCGTGGACATGCGGGTGGCGTTCGGCCCACGTCCGCCGGCGCACGACCCGCGCACGGACGTGATCATCCTGCAGCTTTCAACCTGCATCATGGGCATGGTGACGGACGGCGTGACCGACCTGATCACGCTGCCGGCATCCGCCATCCACCCCCTGCCGCATGTGGGCGAGGAGGTGGATTACCTGCTGGGCATGGGCCAGCTGGGCGAGCGGCGCCTGATTGTGCTCGATATCGACCGCCTGATGGCGGTGCGCACTGCGATGCGTCCGCGTCAGGCGGCCAGCGCTTCCAGCTGCTCCTGAAGCTCCAGCCACTCGCCTTCCAGCTGCTCCAGCTCTTTCGTGCATTCGACCTGGTCGGCCAGCAGGGTTTTCAGCTTGGGCTTGTTGTCCGCTTCGTAGATGGCGGGATCGGCCAGGGCGGCGTCGATCGTGGCTTTCTGTTCGCTGCGCTGGGCCATGGCGGCTTCCACCTTCTTCAGGCGGTTTTCGAGCGGCTTGCGCTGGGCCGACAGGCGCTGGCGCTGCTCCGCTTCCAGGCGCTTCTGCTCCTTGCGGTCGGCGGCGGACATTGGCGCTTCGTCGGCAGCCGCCGCGGCGCTTGCGCCGGCGGCGCTGGCGGGTACCGGCGCGGCGGCGGCAGGCTTGGCCAGCTTGGTCTGCAGCAGCCAGTCCTTGTATTCATCCAGGTCGCCATCGAATGGGCGCAGGCGGCCGTTCTCGACGATGATGAACTCCTCGGTGGTGGCGCGCAGCAGGTGGCGGTCGTGGGACACCACCAGCAGCGTGCCCTCGAACTGCGCCAGGGCGTCGGTCAGCGCTTCGCGCGTTTCCAGGTCCAGGTGGTTGGTCGGTTCGTCCAGCAGCAGCAGGTTGGGGCGCTGCCACACGATCAGGGCCAGCGCCAGGCGCGCCTTCTCGCCGCCGGAGAACGGGGCGATCTTGCTGGTCACCATATCGCCCGGGAAGTTGAAGCTGCCCAGGAAGTTGCGCAGCTCCTGCTCGCGCACGGTCGGCGCCATTTTCTGCAGGTGCCACAGCGGCGATTCGTCGTGGCGCAGCATCTCCACCTGGTGCTGGGCGAAGTAGCCGATCACCAGGCCTTTGCCGGTGGTGGCGGTGCCGGTCAGCGGGTCGATGTCGCCGGCGATGGTCTTGATCAGCGTCGACTTGCCGGCGCCGTTCACGCCCAGCAGGCCGATACGCTGGCCCTGCACCAGCGAGAAGGTCACGCCGCGCACGATGGTCTTGTCGCCTTGCTCGGTGTGGTAGCCGCAGTTGACGTCTTCCATCACCAGCAGCGGGTTGGGGGCGCTGACCGGGTCGCGGAATTCGAAGCTGAATTCGGCGGCAGCGCGCAGCGGGGCCAGTTCTTCCATCTTGGCCAGCTGTTTCATGCGCGACTGCGCCTGGCGCGCCTTGGTGGCCTTGGCCTTGAAGCGGTCGATGAACGATTGCAGGTGGGCGCGGGCGCGCTGCTGCTTCTCGATGGCGGAGGCCTGCAGCACCAGCTGCGCGGCGCGCTGGCGCTCGAAGCTGGAGTAGTTGCCGGAGTAGCGCTTCAGCTTGCGCTCGTCGATGTGCACGATCACGTTCACGATCTCGTCGAGGAAATCGCGGTCGTGGGAAATGATGATCAGGGTGCCGGGGTAGCGCTTCAGCCAGTCTTCCAGCCAGATGATCGCGTCCAGGTCCAGGTGGTTGGTCGGTTCGTCCAGCAGCAGCAGGTCGGAAGGGCACATCAGGGCCTGCGCCAGGTTCAGGCGCATACGCCAGCCGCCGGAGAAGCTGGCCACCGGCTGCTGCATCTGGTCGAGCGAGAAACCAAGGCCCAGCAGTAGCTGTTCGGCGCGCGACTGCACGGTGTAGGCGTCGGCGTCGGCCAGGGCGCTGTGGATGTGGGCGATCGCGATGCCGTGCTCCTGCGAATCGGGCAGGGCTTCCAGGCGCGCCAGCTCGTCCTGCAGCTGGCGCAGGTTGACGTCGCCGTCGATGGCGTAGTCGATGGCGGTGCGCGGCAGGGCAGGGGTTTCCTGTGCCACGTAGGCCATGCGCCAGCTCTTAGGGAAGTCGATGTCGCCCAGGTCCGGGTGCAGCTCGTTGCGCAGCATGGCGAACAGGCTGGATTTGCCGGCGCCATTGGCGCCGATCAGGCCGATCTTGTCGCCTGGGTTCAGGGTCAGGTCGGCGTTTTCCAGCAGCGGCTTCAGGCCGCGCATCAGGCTGACGTTGGTGAGGCGGATCATTTTATTGTCGTTTCGTTTTGACCCGGTAAACCAGGGTCAGACCCAAGGGTCAGACCCCGTGTTTGCCGTGGCACAGGTTGGGTCAGACCCTTGGGTCTGACCCAGGTTTCCCGGGTTTAGATTTTCAGTTGGTCAGCAGTGAGCAGGAACACCATATCATCGCCCTGGCTGGTGGTCAGCCAGGTCAGGCCCAGGTGGCCGAAGGCCGCTTCCGCAAACTCCTTCTCGTTACCGATCTCCACGATCAGCAGGCCGTCATCGGTCAAGCGCTCAGCCGCGCCCTCGATGATCTTGCGCACCAGGTCCATGCCGTCGGCGCCGCCGTCCAGCGCGATCTGCGGCTCATGCAGGTATTCCTGCGGCAGCTTGGCCATCGACGACGAATTCACGTACGGCGGGTTGGTGATGATCAGGTCGTACTTCTTGCCCGCCGGGACATTGGCGTACAGGTCCGACTGGATCAGGTTCACGCGCTCATTCAGCTTGTACGTGTCGACGTTCTTGCGCGCCACTTCCAGCGCGTCGCCGGAAATATCGACTGCATCGACTTCCGCCTCCGGGAAGGCGTCGGCCATCATGATCGCCAGGCAGCCGGAACCGGTGCACAGTTCCAGGATGTTGGACACGCCCTCCGGCTCGTTCACCCACGGCGCGAAGTAGTTCGGGATCAGTTCCGCGATGAAGGAGCGCGGCACGATGGTGCGCTCGTCCACGTAGAAGTTGTAGGTGCCCAGCCAGGCCTCATTGGTAATGTAGGCGGCCGGCACGCGCTCGTTGGCGCGGCGGTCGATCACAGCCAGCACTTCGGCCACTTCCTCCGGCTGCAGGCGCGCGTCCATGAACGGCTCCAGGCGGTCCAGCGGCAGGGCCAGGGTGTGCAGGGTCAGGTAGGCCGCTTCGTCGTAAGCCTCGGCGCTGCCATGGCCGAAGAACAGCTTGGCCTTGTTGAAACGGGTGACGGCGTGGCGGATCAGGTCGCGCGGGGTCGTGTACAGGGTGGTATCCATAGTGTTCTTCTCAGGCCAGGAGGTTTTCCAGGGTGCGGCGGTAAATGTTCTTCAGCGGATCGATGAAACGCACTTCGATGTGCTCGTCGATCTTGTGGATGCTGGCATTCGGGGGGCCAAATTCTATCACCTGGGGGCAGATCTGGGCGATGAAGCGCCCGTCGGAGGTGCCGCCGGTGGTGGACAGTTCGGTCTCGACGCCGGTTTCTTCCTTGATGGCGCGGCACAGCGCATCGGACAGCGTGCCGCGCGGGGTCAGGAAGGGCTGGCCGGACAGGGTCCAGTCGATGTGGTAGTCCAGGCCGTGCTTGTCGAGGATGGCGTGCACGCGCTCGCGCAGACCTTCGTGCGTGGAGGCGGTCGAGAAGCGGAAATTGAAGTCGATATGCAGCTCGCCCGGGATCACGTTGTTGGCGCCGGTGCCGGCCTTGATGTTCGACATTTGCCAGGAGGTCGGCAGGTAGTACTCATTGCCGTGGTCCCACACTTCCGCGACCAGGTCGGCCAGCGCCCGCGCGGCCAGGTGGATCGGGTTCTTCGCCAGCTGCGGGTAGGCGATATGGCCCTGCACGCCCTTGATGGTCAGGATGCCGGACAGCGAACCGCGGCGGCCATTCTTGATCATGTCGCCCAGGGTCTGGTCCGAGGTCGGTTCGCCGACGATGCAGTAGTCGATGGTTTCGCCGCGCTCGCGCAGCTTCTCCACCACCTTCACCGTGCCGTCCACCGCCGGGCCTTCCTCGTCGGAGGTGATGAGGAAGGCGATCGAACCCTTATGGTCCGGATGCGCGGCCAGGAATTCCTCGCACGCCACCACCATGGCGGCGATCGAGGTTTTCATATCGGCCGCGCCACGGCCATACAGCTTGCCGTCGCGGTGGGTCGGGTAGAAGGGCTCGGACGACCATTTTTCCAGCGGGCCGGTCGGCACCACGTCGGTATGGCCGGCAAACACCAGCACCGGGTTCTCGGTGCCCTTGCGCGCCCACAGGTTGGTCACTTCGCCGGAGATGATGGTCTCGCAGCGGAAGCCAAGCGGCTCGAGCCAGGACTTCAGGTGGTCCTGGCAGCCTTTATCGTCCGGCGTGACGGACTCGCGCCCGAGCAGCTTCTCGGTCAGGTCGAGGGTACGGGAAGCGCTCATGCTGCGAAGATTTCCTGGTACATGGCAGCGTTGAAGCCGACGTGCGCTTGCGGGCCGGCGCCGACCAGCACCGGGCGCTTGATCACGGACGGGTTTTCCAGCATCAGGGCCACGGCGGCATCGGCGCTGGTGACGGCGGCTTTGCGCTCGTCGGGCAGGGCGCGCCAGGTGGTGCCTTTTTTATTGACCAGCACTTCCCAATCCAGGGTTTTCAGCCAGGTGCGCACGGTGGCTTCGTCCAGGCCCTGTTTCTTGAAGTCGTGGAAGGTGAAGTCGTGCTGCTGGTCCGCCAGCCACACGCGGGCTTTCTTGACGGTGTCGCAGTTGGGGATGCCGTAGAGAGTAATCATTCAGTAAATATTGTTGTGCGGGGGAGGCCTGGCGGCCGAAGGACGACATTATATCCCGCAGCGGCGGTGCTTTCCTGGCAATTGCCATTTCAACCCGGAGTGCACACTGACCTTCGCACAGTTGAATTTCTGTTGACGCATGGAAACAATCGCGGAATACTGGGCTTTCGTTCTACAAGCTTCGTGAGTGAGCCATGGCAACCGTTACCCAAGTCCGCAGCACCACGCCGTCCGGCCTGAATTACATCGACTCCCTGCTGGGCAACCTGCCCAACTGGAATTACCAGACTTCCGGCGGCAACACCCTGTACTACACCTTCTCCGTTACCAGCGGCGTGGAGACGGGCAACAGCGCGATCCTGAGCGCGCCCAAGGCGTTCTCGGTGGCGCAGCAGGCGGCAACGCGCGAAGCCATGGCCTATGCCGCCAAGCTGACCGGCATTAACTTCGTGGAAACCAGCAATGGCAGCGCGGCGCAGGTGCACTTCGCCAACGCCAATATCAGCGGCAGCAACACCACCGGCCTGGCCAGCTCGAAATACAGCTACTCCTATATGAGCGATGGCACCGTGACCAAGTTCGCGGCGCAGTCCTATGTCTACCTGGACAACGCGGAATGGGCCAGCAAGAACGCCAACCTGGCCAAGGGCACCCAGGGTTACGAGACGCTGCTGCATGAAATCGGCCACATGCTGGGCCTGAAGCACTCCTTCGAGGGCACGACCAAGCTGCCGACGGCGCAGGACAATACCAACTTCACGCTGATGTCCTACACCCATGCCGGCGGCTTCCACTCCACCTTCAGCGAGTTCGATGTGGCCGCACTGAAATGGCTGTACGGCGGCGACGGCCTGGCCGGCGCACTGGGCGTGAATTCGACCACGGGCGGCCGCTACTTCGCCGGAACCAGCGCGGCCAACACCCTGACCGGGACTGCCGCCAACGACAAGCTGGAAGGCGGCCTTGGCAACGACGTGCTGAATGGCGGCGCCGGCACCGATATCGCGGTCTTCAACGGCGCCAGCACGGCCTTCAGCGTGGTGCGCACCGGCACCAGCAGCTGGCAGGTATCGGGCCTGGAAGGTGTGGATTTGCTGAGCAATATCGAGGTGCTGCAGTTCACGGACCGCAGCATCGCGCTGACCGCCAATGCAACGCTGGCCACTGCCACCAGCGCGGCCACCGCCACCACCGCGAACGCGGCCGGCACCACGGCATCGGGTACGATCCTCTCCAAGATGGTTGAATCGATGCCGGACGACCTGGTGCAACTGGTCGGCCAGCGCAGCCACCTGATGCACGACATGGACCATGCACTGATTTAAGCGCTTTCAGCCCCGGCTGAAGGCGGGCAGGTAAATCTCCGCAAACTCGGGCGGCAGGCGTTTCGGCCGCCCGCTCGACAGTTCAATACACACCAGGTCCCAGCGCGCGCGCAGCACCGTCGCGTTGTCGCGCTGGCGCACCAGCTGGAAGCAGCGCTGCATCGACAACGCGCTATCCCCCGGCAGCAGCCACGTCCCCAGCAACAGCTCCTCACCCGCATTGGTCGCGTAGATGTAATCGAATTCGCTGCGGCGGATCGCCATGCCGCGATCGAGGCGCTTGTAGTCGGCCAGCGTCAGCCCAAGCGCATTTGAATGCGCCCAGCCGGCTTCCTCGCACCAGCGCACATAGACGGCGTTGTTGGTGTGGTCCAGGCCGTCGATATCGGCTGCCTGCGGCGCAACCGGCAGGATGAAGGGCTGCGGGCGGTCCCAGGTGACGCCGGGGAGGGCGCTCATGCGGCTTTCCGGGAGCGCATGGCGAAGGCGATGCAGATGCGCGGCAAGTGGTAGAACAGTGCGCCGGCGGCGGCGAAGACGCAGGCCGCGATTATCGGCAGGATCGGGCCGAACACGAAACACATGCCGGCGACAAAACCCAGCACGCATTCGGCGCGATAGATGGGGTAGGCCAGCGCGATCAGCGGCAGCGCCATCACCATATATCCCGGCACTTCGGGCCAACTGCTGCGGAAGAAGGCCGACAGCACAACGCCGAACAGCAGGGCCAGCGCAAAGCCGGCCAGCAGCGTGCGCGGTGCGGCGCCGCGGCGGCGCTCCATGCGGCCACCCAGGAACCAGGCCAGGGCGGGCAGTGTCAGCAGGCCCCACCAGTTGGAGACGGCGGGCAGGTCGTCGCGCGCCAGCAGGTGGTGGCTGACTACGCCGCCGTTGAAATACTCCCAGGTGATCGTTGCCGCAATCAGCAGCGCGGCGCCAGCCGCCAGCACAGTGCGCATGGAGATCAACGCTTTTTCAGGATGGAACCGAGCACGCCGCGGATGATTTCGCGGCCGACCTGGGAACCGATGCTGCGGGCGGCGGACTTCACCATCGCCTGCACGGCGGTATCGCGTTTGCTGCTGCCGCCGAACAGGCCGCCCAGCACGTCGCCGAAGAGGGAGCCGCCGCTGTCGGCGGGGGCTTCGGCCGGCGCCGGAGCGCGGCCGGCCGGGGCGCGGCCGCTCGGCGCCGGGTCGTAGCTGTCGTCGCCGGCGCCGGCGCGGGCGCCGCCGGAGCGGCCGCCGCCATTGCCGCTGGCGACGCGGCCGGTCAGCTTTTCGTAGGCCGATTCGCGGTCGACCGCTTGTTCGTACACGCCTGCCACCACCGAAGTGCTGCGCGCGGCCTGGCGCTCGGCGGGCGAGATCGGGCCCAGTTGCGAGGCGGGCGGCAGCACGAAGGCGCGCTGCACGATCTGCGGCGTGCCTTTTTCATCGAGGAAGGACACCAGCGCCTCGCCCACGCCCAGCTCCGTAATCACCTGCGCCACGTCGATGGCGGGATTGGGGCGGAAGGTTTCGGCGGCGGACTTCACGGCCTTCTGGTCGCGCGGGGTGTAGGCGCGCAGCGCGTGCTGCACGCGGTTGCCCAGCTGGCCCAGCACGGTTTCTGGGATGTCGAGCGGGTTCTGGGTGATGAAGAACACGCCCACGCCTTTGGAGCGGATCAGGCGTACCACTTGCTCGATCTTCTGCAGCAGGGCTTTCGGCGCCTCGGCAAACAGCAGGTGGGCTTCGTCGAAGAAGAACACGAGTTTCGGCTTATCCAGGTCGCCCACTTCCGGCAGGTTTTCGAACAGCTCGGAAAGCATCCATAGCAGGAACACGGCGTAGATGCGCGGCGCGTTCATCAGCTTGTCGGCGGCCAGGATATTGACCACGCCTTTGCCTGCCGCGTCGGTCTGCAGCAGGTCGTCGATATTGAGCATCGGCTCGCCGAAGAACTGTTCGCCGCCTTGCTCCTCAATGGCCAGCAGGCCGCGCTGGATGGCGCCGATGCTGGCGGCGCTGACGTTGCCGTAGCTGGTCTTGTAGTCGGCCGCGTTGTCGCCCACATGCTGCAGCATGGCGCGCAGGTCTTTGGTGTCGAGCAGCAGCAGGCCGTTGTCATCGGCGATCTTGAATACCAGCTGCAGCACGCCTTCCTGCGTATCGTTCAGGTTCAGCATGCGCGCCAGCAGGGTGGGGCCCAGGTCGGAAATGGTGGCGCGCACCGGGTGGCCCTGTTCGCCGAACACGTCCCAGAAGGTGACCGGGCAGCCGGCCCATTGCGGCGCTTCCAGCTTGAGCGCTTCCAGGCGCTTGGCCATTTTCTCGCCCAGCACGCCGGGCTTGGCCATGCCGGACAGGTCGCCCTTGATGTCGGCCATGAAGACCGGCACGCCGATCTCGGACAGGGAATGCGCTATGCGCTGCAGTGTGACCGTCTTGCCGGTGCCGGTGGCGCCGGTGATGCAGCCGTGGCGGTTGACCAGGCTGGAAAGCATGTCGAGGGTTTGGTCGGCGGTTTTGGCGATGGGCAGGGCGGTGCTCATGGGGCAGAATTTCTTGTTGAGATGAAATTCTGATCATACATCATCAAATGCGATGCGTAAGCTACCGTTGGTTTCCATCACGCAAGCTTGGGTACAGCTGGCACCTCGCAGACCTTGGCGATGATGTCGCCAAATTTGCTGAGCCAATACCAAGGCAGAAACGGCGCGCCTACTGTTTTTATGATTTCCCCGCCTGAAAGAATCAATAGTTCGCACATCCTGTCCTCGTGTGGGAAGAGATATTCGTAGATATACACCCGCTTCTCCACGCAAAGCAGGGTCGCCGGCTCGCCATTAAAGGGAAAGGTTGCCTCAAACTGCCGTATCACATTCCAGGGTTCGCTGATTTGCTGAGCATGCTTATCGTTGGCGACTTGTTGCCAATGCAGGGAGCCTTTGTAGGTTCGCTCCAGGATGTCCTCTACAAGGTCCAGATATTTGTTCATATGTCCTCCGAGAAAGAGTCAATGTCTTTCAGGACTTCTTTTATGCCCCTTAGGTCACGTTGCTCGATCTTTTGATGGAGCGCGATCACGAGGCGGCCCCGTTTGGTGAGCTTCGACCAGGGCCGGACTGGAAAGTTCCTGCCCAAGGAATCACAAATGCTGTTGAGTTCGTCCGACGGTGGTGTGGTGGCTGCACAGCCACTGATTGCTGTGGCTAGTTCCTTCAGGCGCTGCTTGCGCCGGAAGCGGATGATGTTGGCTTTGATGCTGCGTACCAGCAGCAGGGAGATGACGGCGACGACCAGCGAGGCGATCGAGGCCCAGGAGGAGATGAGGACGAGTTGGTCAGCCGGCATGGCGCGCTCCGTTCAAGGCCGAAGCCTTGTTGTACTACGGAGCGGCCGCGCCGGCCTTGCGGGAGATCAGGAGTTCAGGGTGAACTCGGTGAAGGAGGTGTCGCCGACGGCTTTCAATTCCTCTTCTTCGGACGGCGGCGGCGCGTCCATGCCATGGTTCAGGAGCCACAGCAGGTTGGTGGCCGAGTCGGCGTTGGCCAGTGCCTCGTCCTTGGTGATGGTGCCTTCCATCACCAGCTTGTACAGCGCCTGTTCGAACGATTGCGAGCCGGGGGAGAGGGATTTCTCCAGCGCTTCCTTGATGGCGCCGATTTCGCCTTTTTCGATCAGGTCGGAGATGTAGCGCGTGTTGACCATGACTTCGACCGCCGGGGTGCGGGTGCCGCCGCCGGCGGAGCGGATCAGGCGCTGCGAGACGATGGCCTTGACGGTGGAGGACAAGTCCTGCAGCAGCGCCGGGCGGTTCTCGATCGGGTAGAAGGAGATGATGCGGTTCAGCGCGTTGTACGAGTTGTTGGCGTGCAGCGTGGCCAGCACCAGGTGGCCCGACTGCGCGTAGGCCATGGCGGAGGCCATGGTTTCGCGGTCGCGGATCTCGCCGATCAGGATGCAGTCCGGCGCCTGGCGCATGGAGTTGCGCAGGGCGGTGTAGAAGTCTTTGGCGTCGCTGCCGATTTCGCGCTGGTTGACGATCGATTTCTTGTTGCGGAACAGGTATTCGATCGGGTCTTCCAGCGTCAGGATGTGGCCCGAGCGCAGTTCGTTGCGGTGGTCCAGCATGGAGGCGATGGTGGTGGACTTGCCGGAGCCGGTGGCGCCAACCAGCAGCACCAGGCCGCGCTTTTCCATGATCAGGTCGGCCAGCACGGGCGGCAGGCCCAGTTCGCCCAGCGGCGGAATGTTGGCCGGGACGAAGCGGAATACGGCGGAGATGCTGCCGCGCTGGCGGAAGGCCGACAGGCGGAAGCGGCCCAGGTTGGGCATGGAGATACCCATGTTCAGCTCATTGGTCGTGTCCAGTTCTTCCAGCTGCTCGGGCGAGCAGACTTCGGCCAGCAGGCCGCGCAGGTTCTCGGGTTCGAGCTTTTGCTGGTTGATGGGGATCAGGATGCCGTTGATCTTCAGGTGCACCGGCGAGCCTACGGCGAAAAACATGTCCGAGGCGTTCTTTTCCTTCATCAGCTGGAACAGGCGGTCCATTGCCATTTTTTGGGTATCTCCTTTTTTAACCCGGTAGGGCGGGTCTGACCCGAGGGTCAGACCCTGTATGACGCGGCGGCCGCGGGCCGGGTCAGACCCTTGGGTCTGACCCGGGTTTACCGGGGTTAAACGCCGCGCAGCAGTTCGTTGATGCCGGTCTTGGCGCGGGTCTGTGCATCGACGCGCTTGACGATCACGGCGCAGTACAGGCTGTACTTGCCGTCGTCCGACGGCAGCGAGCCCGAGACCACCACGGAACCGGACGGCACGCGGCCGTAGTGGATCTCGCCGGTGGTGCGGTCGTAAATCTTGGTCGACTGGCCGATGTACACGCCCATCGAAATCACCGAGTTCTCTTCCACGATCACGCCTTCCACGATCTCGGAGCGGGCGCCGATGAAGCAGTTGTCTTCGATGATGGTCGGGTTGGCCTGCATCGGTTCCAGCACGCCGCCGATGCCGACGCCGCCGGACAGGTGCACGTTCTTGCCGATCTGCGCGCAGGAACCCACGGTGGCCCAGGTGTCGACCATGGCGCCTTCGTCGACGTAGGCGCCGATGTTCACGTAGGAAGGCATCAGCACCACGTTCTTGCCGATGAAGGAGCCGCGGCGCGCCACAGCCGGCGGCACCACGCGGAAGCCGCCCTTGGCGAAATCTTCGGCGCTGTAGTTGGCGAACTTGGTCGGCACCTTGTCGTAGAACTGCATGGTGCCGTCGGACGGCAGCACCACGTTGTTCTCCAGGCGGAAGGACAGCAGCACGGCCTTCTTGATCCACTGGTTGACGACCCAGGCGCCGTTTTCCTTGTGGGCGACGCGCAGGGAACCGTTATCCAGGCCAGCCAGCACCTGGTTGACGGCGTCGCGCACATCGGCGGTGGCGTTGGACGGGTTGATCTCGGCGCGGTTTTCCCACGCGGTGTCGATGATTTGCTGGATGCTCATGATTTAGCTAGTTGTTGGCAGAATTGGACGATACGGCGCGCCGCTTCCAGCCCTTCCTCGGTGCCGGCAACCAGCGCCATGCGGATGCGGTTGCGGCCCGGGTTGGCGCCGTGGGCGTCGCGCGCCAGGTAGCTACCTGGCAGCACGGTGACATTGTACTCGGCGTGCAGGCGGCGGGCGAATTCGGTGTCGGACAGGCCGGTGCGGCTCACATCGGCCCACAGGTAGAAGCCGGCGTCCGGCATTTGCACGTCCAGCACTTCCTGGATAAGGGGCGTGATGGCGGCGAACTTGGCGCGGTATTGCGCGCGGTTTTCCTCGACGTGGGTTTCGTCGTCCCAGGCGGCGACAGAGGCGGCCTGCACATGCGGGCCCATGGCGCTGCCGTGGTAGGTGCGGTACAGCAGGAACTTCTTCAGCACTTGCGCGTCGCCCGCCACGAAGCCGGAGCGCATGCCCGGCACGTTGGAGCGCTTGGACAGGCTGGAAAACACCACCAGGCGCGCGTACGGTTCGCCTTCGCCGGTCAGGCCCAGCATGTGGGCTGCCTGCATGGCGCCCAGCGGCGGCTCGTCGCCGTGGTAGATCTCCGAGTAGCACTCGTCGGCGGCGATGATGAAGTCGTAGCGCTCGGACAGGGCGAACAGGTGCTCCCAGTCGGTCAGCGTCAGCACGGCGCCGGTCGGGTTGCCCGGGGAGCACAGGTAGAGCAGGCGTACGCGCTGCCAGACTTCTTCCGGCACGCTGTCGTAGTCGGGCGCGAAATTGCGTGCCGGGTCGGAATTGACGAAGTACGGCTCGGCGCCGGCCAGGAAAGCCGCGCCTTCGTAAATCTGGTAGAACGGGTTGGGGCACATCACCAGCGCGCCGGTGTCGGGCGCGATTACCGTCTGCGCGAACGAGAACAGCGCCTCGCGCGAACCGTTCACCGGCAGAACCTGGGTGGCGCGGTCCAGCGCCGGCAGGTTGTAGCGGCGCTCCAGCCAGCTGGCGATCGCATGGCGCAGCGCTTCCGAGCCGGCCGTCAGCGGGTAGCTGGCCAGGCCGTCCAGGTTGTCCACCAGCGCCTGGCGGATAAAGGCCGGGGTAGGGTGTTTCGGCTCGCCCATGCCCAGGCTGATCGCCTTGTAGGCCGGGTTGGGGACGCTGCCGGCAAAGAGCTGGCGCAGCTTTTCAAACGGGTAGGACTGCAGCTTGTCTAAGTGTGGATTCATGGCGCTTACGGCTGGTTGAGCTATTGATTATATAGCGACACCGCGCAACAGTGGCGTTGCTGCAAAATTGACAACGAGATATGATCACCGGATGGACGCCACGCCCCCAGAAACAGTGCTGCCGGCCAGTGAGCCGCCGGTGCGCGATGCCGCCGTGACGCGGCGCGTGGGGCAGCTGCGGCTGCTGGTGGGGCTGGTGCAGGGCGCTGTGCTGTATTTCCTCTATCACGGGCAGCAGGCGGGCGCCTGGCCTGCCACCGTGCCCGCCTTGTTCTTCCCCCTGGTGCTGGGCGCGATTGTGCTGCCGGTGCTGCTGATCTCCGGCCTGGGCCACCTGGCGCGGCGCCCGCTGGCGCGCTGGCTGGGCGCCGCCGCCCTGGTGCTGGCGGTGGTCGGCCTGCACGATGCCTGGCGCAGCGCGCTGGACCCGGCGCCGCTGCGACATCCTTCGATCCTGGTGTTGCCGTTCTGCGTCGGCTTCTTCTTTATCGCCCACAGCCTGGTGCTGGCCGTGGCCCACGATGGACGGCGCCTGGTGCGTTACGCCACCTGCTTCGACAGCGCCTGGAAGCTGGCCATCCAGTTGCTGTTTTCCGCCATGTTCGTGCTGGCCGTGTGGCTGGTGATGTGGCTGGGCGATTCGCTGTTCGACCTGCTCAAGCTGAATTTTGTGGAGGAGCTGCTGCGCCAGTCGTGGTTTGCGGTGCCGCTGGTGTGCCTGGCCTTCTCCAGCGCCATGCACACCACAGATGTGCGGCCGGCCATTGTGCGCGGCGTGCGCAGCCTGCTGCTGGTGCTGATGGCGTGGATCGTGCCGATTGCCGTGCTGCTGGTGGGCGGCTTCCTGGCGGCGCTGCCGTTCACCGGCCTGCAGGTGCTGTGGCAGACGCGCCACGCCACCGCTGTGCTGCTGGCCGCCTGCGCGGTGCTGGTGGTGCTGGTGAACGCCGCCTACCAGGCCGGCGATGCTGGCAGTGGGCTGGCGCGCAGCGTGCGGCTGGCGGCGCGCGCGGCCTGCCTGCTGTTGCTGCCGCTCGCGCTGCTCGGGGTATATGCGCTCGGCCTGCGGGTCGGCGATTACGGCTGGACCACGGACCGTGTGATCGCCGCCGCCTGCCTGGCGGCAGCCCTGTTCTATGCCGGCGGCTATGCCTGGGCCGCGGTGCGGCGCGGCGTGCCGTGGCTGGACGGCTTGCGCTATGTGAACCTGGCCGCCGCCTTTGTGATGCTGGCGCTGGCGTTGGCCATGTTTACGCCGGTGGCCGATCCGGCGCGCATTGCCGTTGCCGACCAACTGGCGCGGCTGGCGCGTGGCGCTATACCGGCGGCGCAATTCGATTACGGCTTCCTGCGCTTCCACGGCGCGCGCTACGGCATGCAGGCTTTGCAAGGGTTGGCGGCGCAAGGATCCGGCCCGCAGGCGGCCGACGTGCGGCGGCACGCGGCGGCGGCGCTCAAGATGAAGTACGAAGATCCGCTGGGGCGCACGGCGGTGGTCGATGCCGGCGCCAACCTGCGGCCCTGGCCGCAAGGCGCACAGCTGCCGGCCAGCCTGCTGCAGCAGGACTGGCAGGCCCAGGGCGCCGTCCAGGTCCCCGCCTGCCTGCGCCATGCCGGCAGCCGCTGCGATGCCTTCCTGATGGATTTCGACGGCGACGGCAAGGATGAAGTGCTGCTGGTGGGCGAGACGGTGCGCGATGGCGACGGGGTGCTGGAGGAGCGCGATGGCGCCTGGGTGATGGTGGCGCGCACGCCCGTGCATATCCAGCTGGCCGGCTGCAAGGCCTGGCAGGAGCGCCTGCGCGCAGGCGACTACACACTGGTGGCGCCGCGCCTGCGCGACATCGAAGTGGGCGGGCGGCGGCTCGCTTTGACGCCGAGCGAACCGCGCAGTCTTGATTGCGGCCGCTAGCCGGCCTGTATGCCCTGGCTGGCCAGCAGCGCCGCCATGCGCCGCCAGTGCGAGCCGCGCCAGAACACGCCCCGGCACACATCGCAGGTCAGGAATTCGTCGTGCGCCGCCCGCACGGAGGGCGGCAGGCGCCCGGCGATGGCGGCCTTCGCTACCGGCCGCAGCGGCGCATTGCAGGCCAGGCACAGGGTAAACGGGCGGGCGCTGGGCGCCAGGTCGAGGCGCTGGAAGATTTCGGCGAACTGCAGGGCGGGCTTCAGCGCGCGCACATAGCAGCCTTGGGTGATGCCGCGCCGCTTGAGCAGGTCGCGGTCGCGGGTGAGCGCAATGCGGCCTTCGTCGGCCGACAGGGTGGCCACGGTCGGGTCGTCGATATTGTTGTCGTACAGCGTGTCGAAGCCCGCCATGCGCAGCAGGCGCGCGAGGCCGCCCAGGTGGGCGTCGGCGACAAAGCGCGGCGCCTGTGCTGCCGCGCATCCTGCGGGCGGGGGCAGGACTTCGACGCGGTCGCCATCGCGCAGCAGGTGCGCCAGCCCGGCCGGTGCGCCGTTGACCAGCACCGTGCCCACCTCGGTATGCGGCACGCCGAGCGCTTCGATCATATGCTTGGTGGTGGCGGCGCGTGCGCATTGCACCGTGAACGCCACCCCGCGCCGCGCGCGCGGCAGGAAGTCGTGCAGCGCCGGATCGAAGCGGAAGGTGGCGCTGGCCATGGCGCGTTAGCGTTTGCCGAGCAGGAACTGGAGCGGAATGGCAAGCCGTTCCGACCACGCCTTCTCGCTATGGTCCGTGCCTTCGAATACGCGGCTCAGGTAGTGGGCGTCGGTGTAGCCGCGTTCGCGCACGATCTGGTCGACAAAGGCCTGGGCCGGGGCATACAGCGCCTCCAGCTGCTCGGTGCCGCGGTCCAGGTAGAGGCGGCGCGTGGCCGGCGCGGGCAGCTTGTCCTGCAGGTAGTTGAAGGCGGCCAGCGGAATGCTGGCATTGGGCTGGAAGATGCCGACCCAGTGGGTGGACAGGCCGGCCGCGCCGCCGAACACCTGCGGGTATTCATTGAAGGCGTACACCGAGATCAGGCCGCCCATGCTGGAACCCATGATGAAGGTGGCGGCCGCCTCGCTGCGGGTGGCATAGCGACGGTCGATCAGCGGCTTCAACTCCTCCACCAGGAAGCGCAGGTAATTGTCGGCCTGGGGTCGGCCTTCCAGGCGCTCCTTGACCAGCTGCTCGCGCGGCGCGGCCGGCATGCGCTCCAGGAACTTCTGCGGCATGTATTCGGCGGCACGGTATTTGCCGTTGTTCCAGACCGCCACCACGATGGTGGGCGGCACCTTGCCCTCGCGCACCAGGCGGTCCAGCGCCACGTCCACATGCCAGGCCTGCTTGTTCCAGGTGGTGCCGGCGTCGAACAGCATCTGGCCGTCATGCATGTACAGCACCTGGAAGCGCTGGCCGGCCTTGGCCTGCGCGGCGTAGCCGTCGGGTAGCCAGACTTCGACCGGGCGGCTGTCAACGTACGCCGAGCGCAGCTCGATGCGCTCCAGCGTGCCGACGCTGGGCTTGGGCAGGGCGGCGGCGCGCGCCGCGAACGGCAGCAGGGCGATGGCGAGAATGGCGGCGAATCGGCGGAAATAGTTGGATGGCATAAGCGGGCTGCGGTGGTTGAGGTTAAGGTTGGGCCGGCGTCGCGTCCGGCCGCAGCGGGCAGTCGGCCATTGGCGCCTGCAGGCGGAGCGCCAGCGCCGCGCGCAGGGCCTGCAGGCCGTCGATGCGGCGGTCGATTTCGCCCAGTTTGGCTTGCAGCACGGCGCGCAGCGCGGCGGCTGTCGGCTCGCCGGCCACATTGGCCGCCAGCAGCGGCAGGTCGGCCTCGATCTCCTGCAGCGTGAAGCCGAGCGCTTGCGCGGTGCGGATGTAGCGCAGCCACTCCACCGCCTCCGGTGCGTAGTCGCGGTAACCGTTGCCACCGCGCCGCGCCTGCAGCAGGCCGCGCTTCTCGTAATAGCGCAGCGTGTCGCGGCTGATGCCGGTCGCTTCGGCCAGTTCGCCGATTTGCATGCCATCTCCCAAAAAGTGCTTGACCATGGAGTGTACTCCAAGGTTTAAGCTGCGGGGCATGAATACGACAAAACTTGTGCGGGCCAGCGCCGCCTACGACCTGCTGCTGACGGCTCCTTTCGCCACCCCGTGGACCTTCGCCATCGCCCATGGCCATCTCTCCGCGCTCAACCAGGCGCTGGGCGGCGCGTCATTGCCGCTGTTCGGCGCCATGCACATGCTGTTTGCCGGGCTGCTGGGCAGTATCGTGGTGGTGTGGTCCTGGCTGCGCCTGCGCGACCCGCAGCCACAATTCGCCACATACGATGGCGCCGCACGCTTCCTGTTCAGCAGCTGGTTCGCCTGGGTCCTGGCCATGGGGCAGGGCAGCCTGCCGCTGGTCTGGCTCTTTATCGTGCCCGAGTTCGTGTGGGGTGCCGTGCAATGGTATGCTGTCCCTCCTTGGCGCAAAACGGGAGGGTCACATGCAAGCGCAACCTTTGATCGCTGTCAGCAACGTTGAAGCGGCCAGCCGCTGGTACCAGAAAACCCTGGGCCTGAAAAGCGGCCATGGCGGCAGCGAATACGAGCAATTGCTGCACGACGGGCGCATGGTGCTGCAGCTGCACCGCTGGGACGCCCACCATCATCCCCATATCGGCGATCCGGCGCAGCGCCCCTACGGCAATGGCGCCTTGCTCTGGTTCTGGACCGACGATTTCGACGACGCGGTGGAGCGTGCCGCCGCTGCCGGCGCCACCGTGCTGGAAGGACCGAAGGAAAACAGCAATGCCCAGCACCGGGAGCTTTGGCTGCGCGACCCGGAAGGCTATGTGGTGGTGCTGGCCGGGCCTTACGGCGACGTCGGCATGTAGTTACTGCCAGGTGGCGCGCGCCACCCGCAGCATATTGCGGCCCAGGACCTGCTCGATTTCATTGGGCGCCATGCCCAGCTTGCGCAGCTCGAGCGGCAGCGCCTTCCACGCTTCCAGCGGCACGAAGGAGGGCGCGCGGCCGGCGCGGTAGCCGGCCGCTTCCGGCCACCACCAGGATGGATTGAAGTCGCCCGGCGGCGTGTCGTCCAGCTCCTTCTGGCTGATGCACAGGTCCAGGCCGATGCCGACGTGGGCCACGCCCACCAGGTCCGCCACATAGGCCGCATGGCGCGCCACATCGGCCGCCGCCGGCTGCTCGCTGCCAAGGAACCAGGACAGGCCGGAAATGCACACCACGCCGCCGGTCGCGGCGCAGGCCTGGATCTGTTCATCGGTCACGTTGCGCCCGTGCGGCACCAGGGCGAACGGGTTGGCGTGGCTGAATACCACCGGCTTGCGCGAGGCCGCCATGATCTCCAGGCTGCACAGGCGGCCGGTATGCGAGCAGTCGACGATGATGCCGGCGTCATTGACCGCCTCCAGCACGCGCTGGCCGAGCGGCGTCAGGCCGCGCGCGGTGTCGTGGCAGCCGTCGGCCACGCTGTTGTTGCGGTTGTAGGCGAAGTGCATCTGGCGCACGCCCAGCTGCGCATACAGGGCCGCCATCTCGGGCTGGTCCATCAGCGGCATGGAGCCCTCCAGGTCGAAGCCAATGGCCAGCACGCCGTCCGCCGCGGCCTGGACGATGTCGTCGACGTTGGAGACCAGGCGATAGCGGCCCGGATTGGCGGCGATGGTGGCGCGGTAGCCGGCGATCACGGACATGACCTGGGACACGGGATTCATGTCCGCGCCCACGGTGAGCGAGACGTAATTCACGCCGGAGGCATGCAGCTGGCCAAGCGGTGCGAAATCGGCTTGCGGGTGTTGCGGCAGGCAGAGGTGGGCGTCCCAATTAATCATGCTTCTACGGCGGTTGGTGGTTTGATAGCGACGCGTATAGTCGCATGAAACCCGGCGCAAGGTATACTGGCAGCTTGTCCACATGAAGCACGCCATGAATTTCTCCAGCCTGGGCCTCGCGCCCCAACTGCTCAACGCCATTACCGAGACCGGCTACAGCACGCCGACCGCCATCCAGTCCGCCGCCATCCCGCCCGCCCTGCGCGGCGCCGACGTGCTGGGGCAGGCGCAGACCGGCTCCGGCAAGACAGCCGCCTTCGCGCTGCCGCTGCTGCATGGCCTGCTGGCCGCGCGCGGCGCCGGCGGCAACGGCCCGCGCAAGCTGCACGCCCTGGTGCTGGCGCCGACGCGCGAGCTGGCGGCCCAGGTGGGCGAGGTGCTGCGCGGGCTGGCGTCGCACCTGCCGGCGCCGGTCAAGGTTTCGGTGGCCTTCGGCGGCGTCTCGATCAACCCGCAGATGATGGCGCTACGCGGCGGCACCGACATCATGGTGGCCACGCCCGGCCGCCTGCTCGACCTGGTCGAACACAACGCCCTGAAGCTGGACGGTACCTCGATGCTGGTGCTGGACGAGGCCGACAAGCTGCTCGACATGGGCTTCGCCGACGAACTGGCGCGCATCGTCGCGCTGCTGCCGGCGCGGCGCCAGAACCTGTTTTTCTCGGCCACCTTCCCGCCGGCGGTGCAGGCCCTCGCCGGCAAGCTGCTGCACGAGCCGGTGCGGGTCGCCACCGGACACGTGGCCGAGCATGCGCCCGACATCACGCAGCGCGCGATTGAAGTGGACCAGGCGCAGCGCACCTCGCTGCTGCGCATCCTGCTGAAGGAGCAGGGCTGGCGCCAGGTGCTGGTGTTTGTCGCCACCAAATACGCCTCCGAGCACGTGGCCGACAAGCTGCGGCGCGGCGGCGTGGCGGCGGAAGCCTTCCACGGCGACTTCAGCCAGGGCGCCCGCACCTCGGTGCTGACCGACTTCCGCGAAGGCAAACTGAAAGTACTGGTCGCCACCGACGTCGCCGCACGCGGCATCGACATCGCCCAGTTGCCGGTGGTGGTCAACTACGACCTGCCGCGCTCCCCGGCCGACTATACCCACCGCATCGGCCGCACCGGCCGCGCCGGCGCCGCCGGCCTCGCCGTCAGCTTCATCACGCCGGACGCCGAGCAGCATTTCCGCCTGATCGAAAAGCGCCAGAACGTGCGCGTGCCGCGCGAACGCCTGCCCGGTTTCGAACCCACCACCACCGCGCCCGCCTTGCCGGCCGGCGCCCATGACGGCACCGGCGGCATCAAGGGCAAACGCAAGAGCAAGAAAGACAAGCTGCGCGAAGCGGCCGCCAAAGCCGCCGGCTGAGCGGCGTCAGCGCGTGGCGAGGGCGATGCGGCGGCGGATGCGCTCCGCTTCAACCTTGTCGCCGGCTTGTTCCGCGCGCTGCAGCTGGATCTGCATCCATGCCAGCAGGGCGCGGCGCCAGCCCTGGCCGGAGGCGGTGTTGATGGCCGTCGTCAGCAGCTCGGGCGTGGCGCGGTTGGCGCGCAGCAGGGCGCCGGCGGCGACCAGGCGCGATAAGGGATCGGGGATGGCGGCTGCGGCGGCCGCGGCGGCGCGGTCGTCGGTGCTGGCCGCGACCTGGCGCTGCGGTTCCGGCAGCAGGCCGGCGTCGGCAGCGCTGGCATTGCCGGCCAGGTAGCGGGCATAGGCCAGGTCGGCCGGGCTGGCATCGACTTGCAGGGTGGTGAACTCGCCGCAGCCGTCGTAGGCCAGCGCGGCCACCTGCACGGCGCAGCGCAGCAGCTCGACGCGGATGGCTTGCGCGGGCTGGCCGGTGCTGCCGACCTGTTTGCGGGCGATGCCGAATTCATGCTCGGCGACTGAGCTGCGGCCTTCCAGGTAGGCGGAGGTGGCGCGTTCGGTGGCGCTGGCGGCGTTCAGTTGCCAGTCCGGCACGCGCGGGCCGCTGCTGCAGGCGGCGAGTAGCGTGGCCAGCAGCGCGGCCAGCAAGCCGGCCAGCGCGGGGGCGGTAAGGCGCTTGGTCATCATGGCAGGCGGATCTCCGGTTCGTTGCGTTTGAACGGCCATTTGCGGTTCAGTTCATTGATCATCTGCTCGACCTTGCGCAGGTTGGCGTCGACTTCGGCGCGCAGCGCGCCCAGGTCTTCGGTGGCGGCGCGGGTGTTGGCGCCAACCGCTTGCGCCTCCACCAGCACGGCGTCGAGTTTTTTCAGGCTGGTGCGGGCGTCGGCCAGCAGGGCGTTCAGCTGCTGCACCGCGGCCTGGGTGTCGCTGGCGATGCCTTTGTCGCCGAACACGCGCTTGTGGGCGTTGCCGACCAGGCTGTCGGCTTTGAGCACCAGCGAGTTGGCGTTGCGCAGCAGCTCGCGCGCTTTCTGGTCCTCGCCGGCCAGCACGCCGATGGCGCCGCCCGGGCCGTTCAGCTTCTCGGTGACGCCTTGCACGTTGCGCAGGCTGCTGCCCAGGGCGGAATCCTCCGCGGTGAGCGCGGCCAGGTTGTTCAGCAGGTCTTTGGCGGTCTGCAGCAGGCGCGGAATTTCGGCCGCCATGTCGCCCACCAGCAGCGCGCGTTCGGCGCCTTCGGGCAGCGGCGGGTCGGACGGAATGCCGGTGAAGGCGCGCAGCTTGGCGCCGCCGACCAGACTCTTTTCCAGCGTGAAGATGCTGGAGGCGCGCAGCCAGTGCGCGTCCTTCTTCGGCACGTCGACCAGGATGCGCGCCTTGCCGTCCTGCGCCAGTTCGATGCGCTGCACGCGCCCGATCGGGAAGCCGGCGAAGGTGACGTCCATGCCGACGCTGACGCCTTCCGAATCGTCGGCCGTCAGCACCAGGCGCTGCGTGGGTTCGAAGGCGCCGCGCGCATACATCAGGTACATGATGGCGCCCAGCACCAGCGCCACCAGCAGCACCAGCAGGGCCACGGCTTTGGCTTCGGCGTTGTGGATCGGTGCCGGCGAGGCTTCCGGCGTGTTGTTCGTTTCGTCCATATCGTCAGTAATAATTGCCCATCAGGGAAGCGGCTTCCACCACCAGGATCACGGAGAACATGCGTACCATGTCGGCCAGCCCGTGCGCGGCGCCCATGCGCCTGAGAACCGGATTGGCGGCCCCGCTGTAATAGGAGGAGGCGAGCGGGATCACGGCGACCGCCAGGCTGAAAAATACCACTTTCAACACCAGGATCAGGCAGACGGCGGGGTTGAAGATCTGGCCCACCACGCGCGTGTAGCCGGGCAGGGCCCAGGGCGTGAAGCCGTACATCACCAGGTAGGCCAGCACCAGCGTGACGGCGCAGCTGACGGCGGCCAGCATCCACACGGCGAACACGCCGGCGGCGGCGCGCGGGTAGAACTGGGTGCGCAGGGCGGCGCGCGCGTCGGGCGCCTTGCCGGCCAGCCTTTGCTGGGCGAATTCGACGCCGGCCGGCAGCGTGGTGCGCAGGGCCACGAACAGGGCTGCGGTGAGCGGCACCAGCTCCAGCACCAGCACGCGCACCACCATCTCCAGCGCGTAGCGCGACAGGCCGTAGCTGGCGGAGGTGACGACCACGATGCGGATGATGACGAGGCTGATCAGCGCGCACAGCACGCTGAACCAGGCCAGGTTGACGGTGGTGGCAATGACGATCTGTTCGGACAGCATGCGCCGGTTGTCGCGCCGGTAGCTGGAAGGCGCCATGGCGCGCGTGAGCAGCAGGGCGGCAAACTGCAGCAGCCGCCACCAGCTTGCCAGCCATGCGATTGCGGAGCGGTGGGCGTTCATAGGCGCGATACTAGCACTAAGGAAGGGCAATGGTGTATCGTACACTGTTATGAAACTACTAAAACTGCTCCTGGCAGCCACTTTGCTGTGCTGCTCTTTCGTGGCTGGCGCGGCGCCCGAACTCTCCGCTGCTTTGCCGATCGGCCCACAGGTCAAGGTGGGCAAGCTGCCGAATGGCCTGACTTACTATATCCAGCAGAACCGCCGCCCGGAAAAACGGGTGGAGCTGCGCCTGGTGGTGCGCGCCGGTTCGGTGCTGGAGGACGAGGATCAGCTCGGCCTGGCCCACTTCACCGAGCATATGGCCTTCAACGGCTCGACCAATTTCAAGCGCCATGAACTGGTGTCCTGGCTGCAGTCGGTGGGCGTGAAGTTTGGCGCCGACCTGAACGCCTACACCAGCTTCGACGAGACGGTGTACATGCTGCCGCTGCCGCTGGATAAGCCGGAGAACCTGGACAAGGGCTTGCTGGTGCTGGAGGATTGGGCCCAGGGCGTGACGTTCAACGATGCCGATATCGAGAGCGAGCGCGGTATCGTGCTGGAAGAACTGCGCCTGGGCAAGGGCGCGACCGACCGCATGAACAAGGTGCTGCTGCCGAAGATCTTCAACGGTTCGCTGTATGCGCGCCGCCTGCCGATCGGCAAGGCGGAAGTGCTGAAGTCCTTCAAGCCGGAGGCGATCCGCCGTTTCTACAAGGACTGGTACCGGCCGGACCTGATGGCGGTGATCGTGGTCGGCGATATCGATCCGCAGCAGGCCGAGCGCCTGGTGGTCAGCCATTTCTCGAAGCTGGTGAACCCGGCCAACCCGCGTCCGCGCACCTACGCCACCATTCCCGAGCGCACCGAATCGGAGGCGCTGGTGGTGACCGACCGCGAGTCGCCGTCGAATGTGGTGGCGATCCGCTATCCGTTCCTGAAGCGCGAGGAGGCGCGCACCGTGGGCGAGTACCGCAGCAAGATGGTGGAGCAGCTGTCGGCCGCCATGCTGAGCCAGCGCATCGCGGAACTGACGCAGCAGCCTAACCCGCCGTTCCTGCAAGGCTCCAGCACCATGGCCAAGGCGGTGCACGGCTACCGCGCCTTCGTTTCCAGCGCCGTGGTGGGCAAGGCCGGCACCCTGCCGGCGATCCGCGCGGTGGTGGAGGAGGGCGAGCGCGCGCGCCAGCTGGGCTTCAGCGCGGCGGAACTGGAACGCGCCAAGAAGAACATGATGCGCTTCATGGAAAACCTGCACAATGAACGCGACAAGACCGATTCCAGCGTGCATGTGGCCGAGATCCAGCGCCATTTCCTGGATGGCGAAGCGATGCCCGGCATCGACGCGGAATACGGCTATTACCGGGACCTGCTGCCAGGCGTGACGCTGGAGGAAGTCAACGCCCAGGTGCGCAGCGCGATTCCGGTCGGGCAGAAGAAGCTGGTCATTTTCATGGGCAACGACAAGTCGGGCACCGTGGTGCCGCAGGCGCCGCAGATGCTGGCGGCCGTGGAGGCGGCGGAGAAGGCCACCGTGGCGGCGCGCGAGGAGAAAGCCCTGGACAGCAGCCTGATGGCGCAGCCGCCCAAAGGTGGCCGCATCGTCAAGGAAACCAGCGACAAGGTGCTGGGCACCACGGAGCTGCTGCTGTCGAACGGCGTGCGGGTTGTGCTGAAGCCGACCGATTTCAAGAACGACCAGGTGGTGATGACGGCGACCCGCTTTGGCGGTGCGTCCCTGGCCGAGGAGGGCGACATCATCAATGCGCGCTATGCGAGCGGCATCCTGGCGGCCATGGGCGTCAAGGATTATGCACCGTTCGAGCTGCAGAAGATGCTGGCCGGCCGCAGCGTCGGTTCGGCCTATGTGCTGGGCGGTATCAACGAGGGATTCGGCGGCACGTCCACCGGCAGCGACCTGGAGGCCATGCTGCAGCTGGTCTACCTGCAGATGACGGCGCCGCGCCGCGACCAGGCGCTGTTCGACATCTTTATCGACAAGCAGCAGGAGCAGGCGCGCAATGCCCAGGCGCGGCCGGAGGCGGTGCTGAACGACACCATGCGCACCACCCTGTTCGGCAACCACCCGCGCGTGGCGCTGACGCCGCGGCCGGAGGAATTCGACGGCATCCGCCTGGACCGCGTGATGGCGCTGCATAAGGAGCGCATGTCCAGCGCCTACGGCATGACCTTCTTCATCGTGGGCAGCTTCGACCTGGCGCGCTTCAAGCCTTTGCTGGCGACCTACCTGGGCGGCCTGCCGGCGCACCCGATCGCCAACGCCTACAAGGACCGCGGCGTGCGTCCGGTGCGCGGCGTGGTCAAAAAGGAAGTGCGGCGCGGCCGCGAGCAAAAGAGCCAGGTGAATATTGCGTTTACCGGCGACGCGGCTTTCAGCGAGGTCGAGCAGATGCGTCTGCGCGCCCTGGTCGAGATCATGCAGATCAAGATGACGGAGGCGCTGCGCGAGAAGCATGGCCTGGTGTACACCTCCAGCATCCAGGGCGGCCTGGCGCGCCATCCGTATCCCAGCTACACCATCAACCTCGGCCTGCCGACGGCGCCGGAAAATGTCGACAAGGCGATCGAGATCACCTTCGCCGAAGTGCGCAAGCTGCAGCAGAGCGGGCCGGAGGAGGCCGACCTGGCCAAGATCAAGGAGAACTGGAGCAGCAATTACCGCCGCGCCATCCGCGAGAACGGCTGGTGGGCGGGCCAGCTGCAGGCGGCCCACATGTACAACACCGATCCCAAGCGCATCCTGCGCCAGGGCGAACTGATTGCCAGCCTGACCGTGGCGGACGTGCAGGCCGCCGCCAAGCGCTACTTCGACTTCAATAACTACGTGCAGGTGGTGCTGCATCCGGCGGAAAAGCCGGATGCAAAGCCGGAAGCAAAGCCGGAAGTAAAGCCGGAAGCAAAGCCAGAGGCCAAACCGGAAGCTGCTAAACTGCCGGCTGGTAATTAAGTTGAGTTGTAATAAATGCATTTCCGTCCCGACCTGGCGCGCTGGCGCCAGTTGCCATCGCCTGCCTGGCTGGCACGCCTGCTCGACGGCGCGCCTGTGCAGGCAGCACCGGCCGGGACCTGGCGCCTGTTCGAAGTAGGCTGCGACAGCCTGGCCGCCTACCAGGCCGGCCACATTCCCGGCGCCGGCTATATCGACACCAACCGGCTGGAGCGGCAGCCGCTGTGGAACAAGGTCTCCGACGAGGCCTTGCTGGCACTGCTGCTGGAACACGGCATCCGCCACGACACCACCGTCATCCTGTACGGCCGCGGTTCTCTGGCCGCCGCCCGCGCCGCCCATCTGATGCTGTATGCCGGCGTGGCCGACGTGCGCCTGCTCGATGGCGGTCTGGATGCCTGGCTGCGCGCCGGCCATGCGCTGCAGCAGGGCATGCCGGCGCCGGTGCCGCCGGCGGACGCCTTTGGCGCGGCTTTCCCGGCGCGGCCGGACTTCCTGATCGACACCGCCCAGGCGCGCGAACTGCTGCAGCAGGCGGACGGCGCCCTGGTCAGCATCCGTACCTGGCAGGAACATGTGGGCGCCACCTCGGGTTACAGCTACATTGAAGCGCGCGGCGATATTCCAGGCGCCCGCTGGGGCCGCGCCGGCAAGGACGGCGACGTGCACAGCATGAGCGAGTACCAGCATGCGGACGGCACCATGAAACCGCCGGCGGAAATCAGCGCCCTGTGGCGCCAGGCGGGAATCGAGCCCGGCCAGCGCACCGCGTTTTACTGCGGCACCGGCTGGCGGGCTTCGCTGGCGTTTTTCTACGCCTGGTTGATGGAGTGGGAGCGCATCAGCGTGTACGACGGCGGCTGGTGCGAATGGAGCCGGGTCAATCCGCCTGCATCATGTAGCGGATCGCGGCCTTGAGCTGTGCTTCGTCCAGGTCGTCGCGGCCGCCGCGGGCGGGCATGGCGCCCACCCCGTTGGCCGCGTTGCGCACCAGGCCATCCAGGCCGCCGGCGCGCTGCAGGCGCTGCTGCCAATCCTTGCGCGCCCCCAGCTTGGGCGCGCTCACCATCACATTCTCGACGGCGTGGCAGGCGCTGCAGACCGATTCGTAGACCGCGCGGCCCGGTTGCTGCGCCGGGGCCGCGGCGGAAGCCAGCAGCCCGCAGGCTGCCAGCAGGGCGCGGGCCAGGCGCATGATTACTTCTGGCCTTCCTTGGCGTTGAACATCTCCTTGGCATACACGATGCCCAGGCCGTAGCCGCCGCCGTGTTCAGCGGCGATCTTGGTCACCGGCGCGTAGGTCTCGCCACGGGCCCAGTCGCGCTGCAGTTCCAGCATGTACTGCAGCCAGGTCACCGGGCGGGCGCCGGCCTGCACCATGCGCTGCACGGCCATGTCGTGCGCTTCCTTGGTCACGCCGCCTGAAGCGTCGGTCACGATGTATACCTGGTAGCCCTGGTCGATGGCCGACAGCACCGGCTGCACCAGGCACACTTCAGTCCACAGCGCCGCCATTACCACTTTCTTGTGGCCGTTCTTCTGCACCGCGTCGACCACGCGCTGGTCTTCCCAGGTGTTCATGGTGGTGCGGTCGATCGGCGCCTGCTCGGGGAACACGGCCTGCAGTTCAGGGAAGATCGGGCCGCTGAACGATTTGGCGGCGACCGTGGTCAGGATGGTCGGCACCTTGAACACCTTGGCTGCCTTGGCCAGGCCGGTCACATTGTTGCGCAGTTCTGCCACGTCGATGGAGCGGGTGGCGAAGGCCATCTGCGGCTGGTGGTCGATCAGTACCAGGGTGTGGTTCTTCGGCGTCAGCAGCTGCTCGGCCGGCGGGGCGGCGTGGGCGGCCAGGGCGCTGAAGGCGAGGACGGCTGGCAGGGCGGCTTTGATCAGGGATTTGAAGTTCATGCTGTGCTCCTTGGTGGTTGTGGTTGCGATGGGTGTACTTTAATAAACTCGGAATGCGTAATAAACTGTCGTATGTGCAAATGATATTTACGCAAAATGGAACAATATGACTTGATCGACCTGCGCAGTTTTATTGCTGTGGTGGAGAGCGGCAGCTTCGTGCGCGCCGCCGAGCAGCTGGATGTCAGCACCGCCGCCATCAGCCGCCGCATCGCCACGCTCGAGGCGGCGCTGGGCAGCCAGCTGATCACGCGCACCACGCGCCGCAACGACATCACCGATGCCGGCCGCGCCTTTTACGCCGACGCGCAGGCCGTGTTCCAGCTGCTGGATGAAGCCCAGGAGCGCGTGCGCCAGGGCCAGGATTCCGCCAGCGGCACCCTGCGCGTAGCGGCGCCGCTCAGCTTCGGCATCCAGAAGGTGGCGCCGGTGCTGCCGCCGTTCATGCGGCGCCACCCGGACCTGAAGGTGCAGCTGCTGCTGGAGGACCGCACCACCGACCTGCATGCGGAGGCAATCGATGTCGCCCTGCGCATCGGCTTCCTGCGCGACTCCTCGCTGGTGGCCACGCGCATCGGCAGCGTGGGCCGGGTGTTCGCGGCGGCGCCAGGCTACCTGGCGCGCGCCGGGCGGCCCACCACGTTGGCGGAGCTGCGCGGCCACTCGGTGTTAAATTACAGTTTGCTGAGCGTGCGCGAAGAATGGGGCAGGCTGATCGGCGACCCGGGCGAGCAGCTCGACCTGAAGGTGCCGCTGGCGGCCAACAACGCGGAGGCGCTGGCCGAGTGGGCGATCCAGGGCATGGGCATCGTGCTGCTGCCGGAATTCGCGCTGGCCGGTGCCTTGGCCGATGGCCGCCTGGTGCAGCTGCTGGCCGATGCCAGCCCGGAGCCGTACGGCCTGTTTGCGGTGCGGCCTTCGCGCCAGTTCACGCCGGCGCGGCTGCGCCTGTTCATCGAATACTTGCGGGAGTGCGGTTTCTGAAGGAGGTGTCACATGGATCACCTGCCTGGCCCCAGCGGCGTGCCGCTGCTGGGTAATCTCGGAATCAAGAGTCACCGTTTCCACCAGCAGCTGGAAAGCTGGGCGCGCGAATTCGGTCCCATCTATCGCATGCGCCTGGCCGACCGCCGCATCATCGTCACCAGCCGGCGCAGCGATATCGCGCAGATCCTGCACGACCGCCCCGACCAGTGGCGGCGCTCGCAGCGCCTGGCCAGCGTGATCGACGAAGCGTCGGCGGCCGGCGTGTTTTCCGCCGAAGGCGAGGAGTGGCGGCGCCAGCGCAAGCTGGTGATGCATGCGCTGACGCCGGAGGTGATCAACCGCTTCCATCCCACCTTGTCCGCCATGACCGCGCGGCTGCAGCGGCGCTGGCGGGCCCAGGCCGAGGCCGGGCAGCCGCAGCGCCTGCTGCGCGACCTGAAGGCGTTCGCGCTCGACGTCACGATCGGCATGGCCATGGGGCAGGACCAGGACATGCTGGAGCATGAGGACAATCCGCTGCAGCGCGATATCGAATTCCTCTTCACCCAGATCGCGCGCCGGCTGGTGGCGCCGATTCCCTACTGGCGCACGTTCAAGCTGGCGGTGGACCGCGACGCCGACGCCGCCGGCGCGCGCATCCATGCCGCGGTGGACGGCTTTATCGCCGATGCGCGGGCGCGCATGGCGGCCAACCCGGTCCTGTACGACAAACCCGGCAACCTGCTGGAAGCCATGCTGGTGGCGGCCGACATGCCCGGTTCCGGCTTCGACGAGCGGATGGTGCATGCAAACGCCATCAATATGGTGTTTGCCGGGGAGGACACGACCGCCAACACCATCGCCTGGCTGCTGTACCTGCTGGCCCAGGCGCCGCACGCCGCGGCCCGCCTGGCGCAGGAGGCCGATGCCGCGCCGGGCCTGGAGCATATGCCCTACCTGGATGCCTGTGTGCAGGAGGCTATGCGCCTGAAGCCGGTGGCACCCATCCTCGGTTCGCAGGCGGTGCAGGATGTGGCGCTGGACGGGGTGCAGGTGCCGGCCGGGGTGGTGGTCTTCATGCTGCTGCGCCACGCCTTCGCGCTGCAGGTACCGCTCGATGACGGCGCCGAGTTCCGCCCCGAGCGCTGGCTGGAGCCGGCCATGAAGGAGCGGCTGGACGATCCGGGCCGCAAGATGGTGCCATTCGGCGGCGGGCCGCGGTTTTGCCCGGGGCGCTACCTGGCCATGTGCGAGATCCGCATGGTGGTGTCGATGCTGGCGCGCAGCTTCACGATCGAACTGCTGCCGGGCGCGCCGCCGGTCGAAGAGGTATTCAGCTTCACCATGACGCCGAGCGCGCTGCCGCTGCTTTTGCGTCCCCGCGCGCTGTGATAGCCTTGCATGCATACCAACACCGAAAAGAGGGGACTATGCTGAAGAAGATTTCGATGGGTTTGATTTTGCTGGCTGTGGTGGTGCTCGGCCTGGCGTTGACGCAGCCGGACCATTTCACCGTGCAGCGCAGCGCCACCATCAAGGCCCCGCCGGCCCGGGTCATGGGCTACCTGAACGACTTCCACCAGTGGCCGGCCTGGTCGCCGTGGGAGAAGCTGGACCCGAACATGCAGCGCACCTTCGAGGGCGCGGCCAGCGGCAAGGGCGCGGTCTATGCCTGGAATGGTAACGATGAAGTGGGGCAGGGGCGGATGGAAATCATCGACAGCAACGTGCCTTCCAGCCTGGCCATCAAGCTCGATTTCATCAAGCCTTTCGCTTCCTCCAACCAGACCGAATTCATGCTGCAGCCACAGGGCGACGCCACCGTGGTTACCTGGACCATGAAGGGCAAGAGCCTGTTCGTCACCAAGTTGATGAGCGTGTTCATGAGCATGGACAAGATGATCGGCAAGGACTTTGAAAAAGGCCTGGCCCAGTTGAAGGAAGTGGCCGAGAAATGAGCCGGCGGCGCGCCCTGGCAATCCTGTTGCTGCTGGCCGTTGCGCCGGCCGGGGCGCAGATGCCCCTGCGCATCGACGACAAAGTGATCAGGGACGCCGTGCGCGCGACTGTGGCGGAAATGCCCAAAGTGGAGGGGCTGCCGGCGGCGGCCGATTTCAGTGCCAACGGCCCGCTGGAGAAGGGCGCGCGGCAGAAAATCGACCGCGCTTTTGCTGCAGCGGAAGCGCCGGACTGCCTGCATCCGGACGCCACGCGCCATATCACGGTCCGGCTTGGCGGCTTGCTGGGTCTGCCCGGCTGGGCCTATGCCGCCGCAACAGGAAAGTGCAAGTAGGCCAACAGGGATATACTGGCCCTAACCACACGCCGGGAGCTGCCATGAAATCCTCTCTGTTGCTCGCCGCAGCCTTGCTGGCTGCCCACTGTGCGCTGGCTGCTCCCCTCAGGCCCGACCATCCGATTGTCGGCACCTGGCGCTTTGAGCTGCCGGACGGTTCCTGCCACGAGATGTACCGCATCCGCGCCGACGGCACGGCCCTGATCACCAGTGCGGCCGAGGTGGCGGAAACGGAGTTCGTCATCGATGACCAGCCCGATGGCGATGGCTTCTACAGCTCCAACGACAAGATCGTCAAAGACAACGGCAAGAAGGACTGCACCGGCGAGATCACCCAGGTGGGGCATGTGATCCGGGCCTTCATCCTGTTCCATCCGTCGAACAATATGTTCCTCATGTGCCAGCGGCGCGACATGAGCAGCTGCATCGGTCCCTTTGTCCGCGTGCGCGGCACCGAGATCTAGCGTCCTGCGGCGCGCCAGGCGCCGGGATTCATGCCGGACCAGTCGCGGAAGGCGTGGGTGAAAGCGCTTTGTTCCTGGTAGCCGAGCAGGAAGGCAATGTCCACCAGCGACAGGCCGGGCTGGCGCAGGTAGTCGCGCGCGAGGGCGAAGCGCGCGCCATCCAGCACCTGCTGGAAGCTGGTGCCGGCATCGGCCAGCTTGCGCTGCAGGGTGCGCGCCGACAGGCCCAGTTCATCGGCGATGGTCGCCACGCGCACCTGGCCCTGCGCCAGGCGCCGGACGATGGCCGCTTCCACCTGCAGGATGATCGGCGCGGCGCCGCCCGCGCCCTCGTCACGCCCGGTGCTGTCCGGCGCCTTGGTGGCCGCGCCGGGCGCCGCTCCTGGCGCCTGCCCGCGCATGCTCAGCAAACGGTCCGCGTGCTGCTGCAGCACCGGATACAGGCTGACATCGGCATTCGGCACCGGCCACGCCAGCAGTGCGGCATCGAAGCGCGCCACATTGGCGCCGGCATTGAAGCGGGGCAGGGCGCCGAACACGCGCGCGTATTCGGCATGCCCCGCCGGGTCGCCGCCGTCGTGCATCAGCGACAGGTCGGCCGGCGGCAGCGGCGTGCCCGCCAGCCAGTTGCCAAACACGCGGATGCCGGCAAACACGCTGTCGGCCAGGTGGCGGCAATGCGCCGGATAGTTGGAGTGCCAGGTGTAGGCGGCCAGCGGCCCATCCGCCTGCAGCGTCGAGCGGCCCAGGTCATGGGCCAGCTGTTCATAGCGCATGGTCTGTTCGAAGGCCTGGCCGAAATCGCGGCAGCTGAGCAGGATCAAACCGTAGACGGTGTAGGTGCCGAGCTTGACCCGCTCGCCCACGTGCAGGCCGAAATGCGGGTCGCGCGCCAGCCCGGCGCCAGCGTCCAGCAGCTGGACGTAGGTATCGGCCGCCAGCGACTCCGGCAGCGGCTCCAGCGTCCCGCGCGGCAATCCGACCGCCTGCTCCAGTGCCTGCGCCGGCACCCCGCGCGCCGCCGCCGCTTCCAGCAAGGGCTGCAGGTAGGAGCCCGCGACGCGGGGCGGCTTGGCATGATCGAACAAATCGGCTGGCATGAAAACGCAAGACTGGGGGGTATCAATGGGGTAAGCTTTATTGAGCAAAGTATAACAAGGGATTGCGCATGAAACGTTGGAATGGTTGGGGCGAGGAGACATTCGAATATCCGCTGCACGATGATGCGCTGGCTTTCCTGGCCAGCCGCATCGGCGCCGGCACGGCGGTGCAGGATGCCAGTTTCGAGGCCGCCTGCGCCTCGCTGGCGGCTTCGCGCCTGCCAGACCATCCGCTGATCGACCGGCAGCCCGCCACGCGCCTGCGCAATGCGCTCGGCCAAAGCCTGCCGGACTGGCTCAAGCTGCGTTATGGCCGCATCGGCAGCGCGCCGGACGGCGTGGCTTATCCGGAAAGCGCCGGGCAGGTGCGCGAGCTGATCGCCTTCGCCCAGCAGCACGATGTGGCGCTGATCCCGCAGGGTGGCGGCACCAGCGTGGCCGGCCACCTGACGGCGCCGGCCGGGGAGCGCCCGGTGCTGGCGGTGAACATGACGCGCATGGGGCGCCTGCACCACCTGGACAAACAATCGCAGCTGGCCACCTTCGGCGCCGGCGTGCTCGGCCCCGACCTGGAGGCGCAATTGCGCGCCCACGGCTATATGCTGGGCCATTTCCCGCAATCGTTCGAATACTCCACGTTGGGCGGCTGGGTGGTGACGCGATCCTCCGGCCAGCAATCGCTGCGCTACGGCCGCATCGAGCAGATGTTCGCCGGAGGCGTGGTGGAAACGCCGCAGGGGCGGCTCGATATCCCGACGTTCCCGGCCTCCGCCGCCGGGACCGACCTGCGCGAGATCGTGCTCGGTTCGGAAGGCCGCATGGGCATCTTGACGGAGGCCACGGTGCGCGTCAGCCCGCTGCCCGAGCATGAGGCTTTCCACGCCGTGTTCTTCCCGGACTGGGACCACGCGGAGGCGGCGGTGCGGGCGCTGGCGCAGTCGCGCGGCGGCCTGTCGATGCTGCGCCTGTCGAATCCCCTGGAAACGGTGACCATGCTGGCGCTGGCCGGCCATAAGCGCCTGATCGGCTTGCTGGAGGGCTGGCTGCGCTTGCGCGGTTGCGGCGAGGGCAAATGCATGCTGATGATCGGCGTCAGCGGCGCGCGCCGCCAAGCGCGCGTGGCGCTGGCGGCGGCCCTGTCCACCTGCGCCGGCCATGGCGGCGTGCATGTCGGCCGCCGCATGGGCGACAAATGGAAGGAGGGCCGCTTCCGCAACGTCTACCTGCGCAATGCGGCATGGCAGAAAGGCTATGTGATCGATACGGTGGAAACCGCCGTCGACTGGCCGCGTGTCGGGCTGATGATGCGCGCGGTGGAAGCCGCCGCCACCGGCGTGCTGGGCGGCATGGGCGAAAAGGTGCACACCTACACCCACCTGTCGCACCTGTACGCGCAGGGCGCGAGCGTCTACACCACCTTCGTCTACCGCCTGGCGGGGGACTTCGAGACGGACATGGCGCGCTGGCAGGCCCTCAAGCATGCGGTCAGCATGGCGATTGTCGATAACGGCGGAACCATCAGCCACCAGCACGGCGTGGGCAGCGACCATGCGCCTTACCTGGCGGCGGAGAAGGGGCCGGCCGGCATCGCCGCCATGCAGGCGCTGTTCTCGCATTTCGACCCGCAGGGCATCATGAACCCGGGCAAGCTGCTGCCGGGCGGGCAGGGCGCATGACCGCCGCCGCGCACTGGGCTCCCGGCGGGCGCGCCCAGCTTCCGGCCTTGCTGGCGCAGGAGTGGGACCTGCTGGTGGTCGGCGGCGGCATCACCGGCGCCGGCATCCTGCTGGAAGCGTCGCGGCGCGGCCTGCGCGCCTTGCTGGTGGAGCAGCGCGATTTCGCCTGGGGCACGTCGAGCCGCTCGTCCAAGCTGGTGCACGGCGGCTTGCGCTACCTGAAGGAAGGGCAGTTCGCGCTGACCCGCGAGTCGGTGCATGAACGCGACGCCCTGCTGCGCGACGCGCCGGGCCTGGTGGAGCCGCAAAGCTTTGCCTTCGGCGACTACATCGGGCGCAAGCCGGGGCGGCGTGCCTTCCTGCTTGGGCTGGCGATCTATGACCGCATGGCGGGGCAGCGTGCGCGCCACTACTTCGGCGCGCAGGAATTCCTGCACATGGCGCCGCGCATCCGTACCGAAGGCCTGCAGGGAGGCATCTGCTACCAGGACGCCAAGACCGACGACGCGCGCCTGGTGCTGCGCGTGCTGCAGGAGGCGCAGTCGCTGGGCGGCGTGGCGCTGAACTATTGCGCGGTGCAATCGCTGCTGCGCGCCGAAGCCGATGCCGCCCACGCCCCGGCCTTTTCCAACGCGGCGGGAGGCGCAGCCCTTGGCGCGCTGGCCGCCGGCGCAACGGGCGACGAAACTTCCGGCCGCGTATGCGGGGCGCTGGTGCGCTGCGCCGTGACTGGGGCGGACTATGAAGTGCGCGCACGGCTGGTGGTGAACGCCACCGGCGCCTGGGCTGACCGCCTGCACGACAAGCCGGCCGCGCGCCTGCGGCCGCTGCGCGGCAGCCACCTGGTGCTGCCGGCGTGGCGCCTGCCGCTGGCGCAGGCGATCAGCCTGATGCACCCGCGCGATGGCCGTCCCGTATTCGCCTTCCCGTGGGAGGGCGTGAGCATCGTCGGCACGACCGATGTCGACCACCGCACCGACCTGCAGCACGAAGCCGCGATCACGCAGCAGGAAACCGACTACCTGATGGAAGCCCTGCACGACCAGTTCCCCACGCTCGGCCTTGGCGAAGGCGACGTGCTGGCCACCTACGCCGGAGTGCGTCCCGTGATCGACACCGGCAAGGCCGATCCATCGAAGGAAGCGCGCGACCACGTGCTGTGGCAGCAGCCAGGCCTGCTGACCGTCACCGGCGGCAAGCTGACCACCTTCCGCGCCATTGCGCTGGACGTGCTGCGTCACGCCGCGCCCCAGCTGCCGGAGTGGCCGGCCGACCTCGGCCCGCGCCCCATCTTCTCCCCGGCGCCGCCGGCCGGCGCAGCGGCGCGGTTGCTGCAGCATTTGCCGCCGGGCCAGGCGCTGCGCCTGCAAGGCCGCTATGGCGCGCTGGCCGCATCGCTGGCCGCCGCCGCGCAGGACGGCGAGCTGGAAAACATCCCCGGCACGCAGACCCTGTGGGCGCAGCTGCGCTGGGCCGCGCGCCATGAAGCGGTGCAGAAGCTGGAAGACCTGATGCTGCGCCGCAGCCGCCTGGGCATCCAGCTGGCGCAAGGCGCCGCCGCCGTGCTGCCGCGCATCCGCGCCATCTGCCAGCCGGAGCTGGGCTGGGACGACCAGCGCTGGGCTGCCGAAGAAGCGGCATATCTGGCATTATGCCGAGCAAACTACAGCCTGCCGAAAGCACGCGCATGACCCAATACCTCCTCTCCATCGACAATGGCACGCAGAGCGTGCGCGCGCTGCTGTTCGACCTGCAGGGCAACCTCGTGGCCAAGACCCAGGTCCACCTGCAGCCGGCCTACTACTCCGAGCAGCCCGGCTGGGCCGAGCATAAGGCCGAAGGCTATTGGGATGCCGTATGCGCCGCCTGCCAGCGCCTGTGGACAGTCACCGACATCCCGCGCAGCGCGATTGCCGGCGTGGCCGTCACCACCCAGCGCGGGACCGTGGTCAGCGTCGACAGCGACGGCAAGCCGCTGCGCGCCGCCATCACCTGGCTTGACCAGCGCCGCACCGAACAGATCCCGCCCATCAGCACCTTGTGGAAGGCCGCCTTCAAGCTGGCCGGCGTGGAGGGCACCATCGACTACTTCCGGCGCGAAGCGGAGGTCAACTGGATCAAGGCGCACCAGCCCGGCCTGTGGGAGCGCACGCACAAATTCCTGCTGCTGTCCGGCTACCTGAATTTCTGCCTGAGCGGGCGCTATGCCGACTCCACCGGCTCCCAGGTCGCCTATATGCCGTTCGATTACAAGCGCCACGCCTGGGCCGGCGCGCGCGACTGGAAATGGCAGGCCCTGGCCGTGCGCCCGGACCAGCTGCCGGAACTGGTGCCGCCGGGCAGCGTGATCGGCGTCATCAGCGCGGCCGCCGCGCTGGCCACCGGCATACCGGAAGGCGTGCCGCTGGTCGCCGCCGCCGCCGACAAAGCCTGCGAAGTGATCGGCGCCGGCGGCCTGGAGCCGCACATCGGCTGCCTGAGCTACGGCACCACGGCCACCATCAACACCACCACCAGCAAGTACGTCGAGGTCACGCCCTTCATCCCGCCGTATCCGGCCGCCATTCCCGGCGCCTACAGCACCGAAGTGCAGATCTTCCGCGGCTACTGGATGGTCAACTGGTTCAAGGAGCAGTTCGGCCACCTGGAGCAGTCCGCCGCGATAGAGCAGGGCATGGCGCCGGAAGCATTGTTCGACCGCCTGGTCAATGACGTGCCGCCCGGTTCCATGGGCCTGATGCTGCAGCCGTACTGGAGCCCCGGCATCAAGGTGCCCGGACCGGAAGCCAAGGGCGCCATGATCGGCTTTGGCGACGTGCACACGCGCGCCCACATGTACCGCGCCATCCTGGAAGGCCTGGCGTATGCCCTGCGCGAGGGACGGGAACGGATTGAAAAGCGCAGCGGGACCAGGATCACTGAGCTGCGCGTCGCCGGCGGCGGCTCGCAAAGCGACGCCGCGATGCAGCTCACAGCCGACATCTTCGGCCTGCCGGCCGCGCGCGCCCACGTCTACGAAACCAGCGGCCTGGGCGCCGCCATTGCCATTGCGGCAGGGCTGGGCTTGCACAAGGACTTCGCCACGGCCATCAACGCCATGACCCGCCCCGGCCGCGTTTTCCAGCCCGACCCCGCGCACCGCAAAACCTACGACCAGCTATACCACCGCGTCTACCTGAAAATGTACAAGCGCCTGCAGCCGATGTACGCCGAAATCGCCGCCATTACGGGCTATCCGGATACGCTCTGAGCAGGACGGAAAAAATGGGGACGGGAAAAAA
>NZ_JAYSCO010000015.1:0-93102 GCF_041914865.1 Pseudoduganella sp.
CCCGCAGCAAAAACTCCGGCACACTGCACTAATGAAATGTGGGGGCCGGGACCCCCATACCCACAAAACTCCCGCTCCCCATTTTTTTTGTCCGATTGTCAGACCTGACCCCGAATTTTGGTTTACGATTGTCAGACCTGACCCCGAATTTTGGTTTAAGCCAGGTTTTCCAGGCGGATCTTGGTGACCTTGCCTACCACACTGGACAGGGCTTCGATCTTGTCGATCGCTGCCACGACATTCTTCTCCTGCGTCAGGTGCGTCAGCAGGATGATGTCGGTGTGGGTTTCGCCTTCCGCCGGCTCTTTCTGCATCATGGCGTCGATCGAGATGCTGCCGTCGGCCAGGATGCGGGTCAGCTCGGCCAGCACGCCCGGGCGGTCGGCCACGGTCATGCGCAGGTAGTAGCAGGTGGTGATTTCCGCCATCGGCATGATGGTGATGTCGGTCATCGCGTTCGGCTGGAAGGCCAGGTGCGGCACGCGGTGTTCCGGGTCGGCCGTGGCCAGGCGGGTGATGTCGACCAGGTCGGCGATCACGGCGGAGGCGGTCGGCTCGGGGCCGGCGCCTTTGCCGTAGTACATGGTGGCGCCGATGGCGTCGCCCTGCACCAGCACCGCATTCATGGCGCCTTCCACATTGGCGATCAGGCGCTTGGCCGGGATCAGGGTCGGGTGCACACGCAGCTCGATGCCTTCGCCGCCATTCACCTTGGCGCGCCGTGCGATGCCCAGCAGCTTGATGCGGTAGCCCAGCTGCTCGGCGTATTTGATGTCGATCGCCTGCAGCTTGGTGATGCCTTCGATGTGCGCCTTGTCGAACTGCACCGGGATGCCGAAGGCGATCGCCGACAGGATGGTGGCCTTGTGCGCCGCGTCCACGCCTTCGATGTCGAAGGTCGGGTCGGCCTCGGCGTAACCGAGGCGCTGCGCTTCCTTCAGCACGGTGGCGAAGTCCAGGCCCTTGTCGCGCATCTCGGACAGGATGAAGTTGGTGGTGCCGTTGATGATGCCGGCGATCCATTCGATGCGGTTGGCGGTCAGGCCTTCGCGCAGCGCCTTGATGATCGGGATGCCGCCGGCGACAGCCGCCTCAAAAGCGACCATCACGCCCTTGGCCTGGGCTGCGGCGAAGATCTCGGTGCCGTGCAGCGCCAGCAGCGCCTTGTTGGCGGTGACCACGTGCTTGCCGTTGGCGATGGCCTGCATCACCAGTTCCTTGGCGGTGTCATAGCCGCCGATCAGCTCCACGACGATATCGATTTCCGGATCGTTGACGATCGCGAACGGGTCTGCCACGACTTTGCACTGGCCTTCAGTGCGCTCCTTTGCGCGCTCCAGGTTGCGGGCCGATACGGCCACGATTTCGATGCCGCGGCCGGCGCGGCGGCGGATCTCTTCCTGGTTGCGACGCAATACGCTGAACGTGCCGGCGCCTACATTGCCTACGCCCAGCAAACCTACTTTAATCGATTTCATCTTTCAAATTCCCTGGATTGTGTTAACCGTGCCCGTGCCGTTTTCGGTAGCCTTCCATGAAGCGCGCGATGCGGCCGAAAGCATCTTCCATATCGTCCGAATTGGACAGGAACACCACGCGGAAGTGGTCCGGGCTATGCCAGTTGAAGCCCGTGCCCTGCACGATAAGGACCTTGGTTTCTTCCAGCAGTTCATAGGCGAATTGCTGGTCGTCCGCGATCGGGTAGATCTTCGGATCGAGGCGGGGGAACATATAGAGTGCAGCTTTTGGCTTGACTACGCTGACGCCCGGAATCTCGGTCAACAGCTTGTATGCCAGGTCGCGCTGCTTGAGCAGGCGCCCGCCGGGAGCCACCAGGTCGTTGATGCTCTGGTAGCCGCCGAGCGCAGTCTGGATCGCAAACTGGCCCGGCGCATTGGCGCAAAGGCGCATCGAGGCCAGCATGTTCAGGCCCCAGATGTAATCCTTCGCATATTTCTTGTTCTCGCCCGACAGCACCATCCAGCCGGCGCGGTAGCCGCACGAGCGGTAGCTCTTGGACAGGCCGTTGAAGGTGACGCAGAACACGTCCTCGCACAGCGCGGCGATGGAGGTGTGCTGCACGCCGTCGTACAGCACCTTGTCGTAGATTTCGTCGGCGTAGATGATCAGCTGGTGCTGGCGCGCCAGTTCGATAATCTGCAGCAGCACTTCGTCCGGGTACAGCGCGCCGGTCGGGTTGTTCGGGTTGATCACGACGATCGCCTTGGTGTTCGGCGTGATCTTCTTGCGCATGTCGTCGATGTCCGGGAACCAGTCCTGCTGCTCGTCGCAGATGTAGTGCACCGGCTTGCCGCCGGACAGGCTGACCGCGGCGGTCCACAGCGGGTAATCGGGCGCCGGCACCAGCACTTCGTCGCCGTTGTTCAGCAGCGCGTTCATCGACATGACGATCAGTTCCGAGGCGCCATTGCCCAGGTAGATGTCTTCCATCGTGACGCCGGCCACATTCTTCTGCTGGGTGTAGTGCATGACCGCCTTGCGCGGCGCGAACAAGCCTTTGGAGTCGGTGTAACCGGCCGCATTCGGCAGGTTGAGGATCATGTCGTGGACGATTTCATCCGGCGGGTCGAAGCCGAACGGCTGCATATTGCCGATGTTCAGCTTGATGATCTTGTGGCCCTCTTCTTCCATCAGGCGGGCCTTTTCGGGCACCGGGCCGCGGATTTCGTAGCAAATCTCGTTTAGCTTGTTGGATTTCTGAACCGGACGCAAAATCAATCCCTTACGTATAAATGCTGCATTGCGAAAATACCCATTCTGCCGAATTAAATTGGTTTAATCAACCATCGATATGCGCAAAACGTTACAATAAGATCTCTATTGCATTTAAATATAGCGCTTAGTACGTTTTCCTTATGAAGCTCCATTCTTCTACCACCGGCCAGTACCAGACCGTCTCCGGCTATTTCGACGGTGGAGTCGAAATCAACGGCCAACCTTTCGCCCACAGCCTGCTGGTCCTGCCGGAGACCGCGCCGCGCGCCTGGCCGGTCGACAAGTTCGAAGCGCTGACGGCCGAACATTTCGAGCAGCTGCTGGCGGAGCAGCCGGACGTGGTCATCCTCGGCACCGGCGAACGCCAGCGCTTCGTGCACCCGCGCCTGACCGCGCCGCTGCTGTCGAAGCAGATCGGCGTCGAATGCATGGACACCAATGCCGCCTGCCGCACCTACAACATCCTGATGGGTGAAGGCCGCAAAGCCCTGCTGGCACTGATCATTGAAAAGTAAAATATTGCCCTCACATAAACGCGCATGAGCCAAACCATCCCAGACTTCAGCGCCGCCATGACCAGCGGCCAGACCTTCCAGCTGTTGGGCCGTCCAGCCAAATCCACCGTGCTTTTTTTCTACCCGAAGGACAACACCCCGGGCTGCACCACCGAGAACATGGCGTTCCGCGACCTGCATGACAAGTTCACCGCCGCCGGTGCCGAAATTTACGGCATCAGCCGCGACTCGCTGCGCTCGCACGAGAACTTCAAGGCCAAGCTGGGCCTTCCCTTCGAACTGATCTCCGATCCGGACGAAGCGGTGTGCCTTGCCTTCAATGTCATGAAGATGAAAAAAATGTACGGTAAAGATGTACGCGGCGTTGAGCGCAGCACGTTTGTGATTGACGCAAAAGGCCGATTGGTGAAAGAATGGAGAGGCGTGAAAGTACCAGGTCACGTCGATGAAGTGCTGGAATTCGTGGCAAACCTGGGCTGATGGCAAGGCCCTCGCCACGAATGTGTTAGCTCAACGGGAGCTTGTCATTTGATCGTGTCAGCCAGATTTTGAGTCGAGTAAGTCCTTCCACCCACTGTCCCCGGTGGCACAATGCCCACCGGCTTTCGGGCGACGCAGACGCCCGCCAGGCATCCTTTAGTTTTTCCGATTCACCCCCGCGTTCGTCCATGCCAGGCGTGAGCCTTTGCGTGGGCGCATCCTTTTTGAGATTGAGATCCTGATGCCACTGCCAAAACTGCCTAGCAAGCCAGCCACCCTGCTGCTGGCTAAAGATTATCCGAAGGCGAGCGGAGCAAATCCGGTTCCCTTCCCTACCGAAGAAGAGGCAGCACCAGCGCCGAAGAAAGCGGCGACCAAGACTGCTGCCAAAGCAGTAAAAGCACCCGCAGCCAAGAAGACCGCTGCGAAGAAGGCCCCCGAACTGAAGGCCGTCAAACTGCCGGACGATGTGCCGGCCCCGCCGCGCACCAAAGCCGCGCCGCAGGCGCGCGCCAAGGTCACGCCGATCAAGGCCGATGCGCCGCATCCGGCCAAACACAAGGCGCACGAGGTGGTGCTCAAGTCCGCCACCAGCCGCAAGGCCGACGTGGTGGGCAGCACCAAGCTGTTCGTGCTCGATACCAATGTGCTGATGCACGACCCGTCCTCGCTGTTCCGCTTCGAGGAGCACGATGTCTTCCTGCCGATGATGACGCTGGAAGAATTGGACAACCACAAGAAGGGCATGTCCGAAGTCGCGCGCAATGCGCGCCAGGTCTCGCGCACCCTCGATGCCCTGGTCAGCAACACCGACGACGACGCCATGGACGCCGGCATCCCGCTCAACAAGCTGGGTAACAAGGACGCCAAGGGCCACCTGTTCTTCCAGACCAAGGTGCAGGTGGCCGACCTGCCGCAAGGCCTGCCGCAAGGTAAGGCCGACAACCAGATCCTGGCCGTGGTGCGTTCACTGGAAGCGGAGCAGCCGGGGCGCGCCGTGGTGCTGGTGTCGAAAGACATCAACATGCGCATCAAGGCGCGCGCCATGGGCCTGCCGGCGGAAGACTACTTCAACGACCACGTGCTGGAAGACACCGACCTGCTGTACTCGGGCATCGTCCAGCTGCCGGACGACTTCTGGAACAAGCACGGCAAGGACATGGAGTCCTGGCAGGAGAACAAGCACGGCCAGTCGAGCACCTTCTACCGCGTGACCGGCCCGTTCATCCCGTCCCTGCTGGTGAACCAGTTCGTGTTCCTGGAACCGAACAGCGGCGAGGCGCCATTCTACGCACAGGTGAAGCAGATCAACGGCAAGACCGCCGTCCTGCAAACCCTGCGCGACTACTCGCACAACAAGAACAGCGTGTGGGGCGTCACGGCCCGCAACCGCGAACAGAACTTCGCGCTGAACCTGTTGATGAATCCGGAGTGCGACTTCATCACCCTGCTGGGCCAGGCCGGCACCGGCAAGACCCTGCTCGCGCTGGCCGCCGGCCTGGCGCAGGTGCTGGAGACCAAGCTGTATAACGAGATCATCGTCACCCGCGTAACGGTGCCGGTGGGCGAAGATATCGGCTTCCTGCCCGGCACCGAGGAAGAGAAGATGGGCCCGTGGATGGGCGCCTTCGACGACAACCTGGAAGTGCTGAACAAGTCCGACGGCGAAGGCGGCGAATGGGGCCGTGCGGCGACGCAGGACCTGATCCGCTCGCGCATCAAGATCAAGTCGCTGAACTTCATGCGCGGCCGCACCTTCGTCAACAAGTTCCTCATCATCGACGAGGCGCAGAACCTGACGCCGAAGCAGATGAAGACCCTGGTGACGCGCGCCGGTCCCGGCACCAAGATCCTGTGCCTGGGGAATATCGCGCAGATCGACACGCCGTACCTGACCGAAGGTTCGTCCGGCCTGACCTACGTGGTCGACCGCTTCAAAGGCTGGGCCCACAGCGGCCACGTCACTCTGGCGCGCGGCGAGCGTTCGCGCCTGGCCGACCACGCGAGCGACGTGCTGTAAGCCCGTCCCCGCATCATCCGCGAAGCCCCGCCAAGTGCGGGGCTTTTTATTTAGTCCTGCTGGATGTTCTCCGCCAGGAAATCGAGCAGCAGCCGCACGCCCGGCAGCAAGCCGCGCCGCGACGGGAACACGGCATGGATCAGTCCCGCCTGCGGCGCCCAGCCCGGCACCACGTCAACCAGCTTGCCGCTGGCCAGCGCATCCTCCACCACCATGCAGGGCAGCTGTACCACGCCGACGCCCTCCAGCGCCGCCTGGCGCAACGCCGTCATGTCGTCCGTGATGTAGCGCGGCTGGTGCGCCACGGTGGCCTGCGCGCCAGCCGGCCCTTCCAGCTGCCAGGCGTGCTCGCGCGCCGGCCCCCAGTCCAGGCTGGGCAGGCCCGCCACCGCCAGCGCATCGGGATGCCCGAACGATTTGCGCGGCTTCAGCAGCGCCGGGCTGGCCACCAGGCGCTGCGGGCTGCTTGCCAGCACCCGCATCACCAGCTCGCTTGACTCCAGCGGCGGGAAGCGCACGCGCAGGGCGATATCCAGCCCTTCGCCCAGCACATCGACGCGCCGGTTGGTCGCCTCCAGCATGACGCGCACCTTCGGCCACTGCTTCATGAAGCGCGCCACCAGCGGCCCGATGCGGTACTCCAGCAGCGCGGTCGGACAGCTGACCCGCACCGTGCCGTGCGGCTCGCGGCGCTGGCGCTCCATCACCTCGCGCGCGCCCTGCACTTCCACCAGCACCGCCAGGCAATGCTGGTAGAACTCGCGCCCTGTGTCCGTTACCGAAAAATGGCGCGTGGTCCGCTGCAGCAGGCGCACCTCATACTGCCGCTCGAGCGCGGCGATGCGCCGGCTCAGCTTGGACTTGGGCATCCCCAGCGCGCGCCCGGCCGGCGTAAAGCCGCCATGTTCCACCACCTGCACAAAGTAATAGAGGTCGTTCAGGTCATCCATCATTGTCCTGCCAAAAGAACATTGAGGCCATTTTAAGGCACTACCGCAACGATTGATGCGTGACTATCCTGAAACAGCTTCACCAACCCTAAAGGAGAGACACCATGTACAAACGCCTCGACAAGAACGACGCCGCCGTCCTGCTGGTCGACCACCAGGCCGGCCTGCTGTCGCTGGTCCGCGATATCGACCCGGACAAGTTCAAGAACAATGTGTTGGCATTGGGTGACCTGGCCAAATACTTCAAGCTGCCGACCATCCTCACCACCAGCTTCGAAACGGGCCCGAACGGCCCGCTGGTGCCGGAGCTGAAAGCGCAGTTCCCGGATGCGCCCTACATCGCCCGCCCCGGCCAGATCAACGCCTGGGACAATGAGGACTTTGTGCAGGCGGTCAAGGCCACCGGCAAGAAGCAGCTGATCATCGCCGGTGTGGTGACCGAAGTCTGCGTCGCCTTCCCTGCCCTGTCGGCCATCGAGGCAGGCTTCGATGTGTTCGTGGTGACCGACGCCTCCGGCACCTTCAACGAAATCACGCGCAACGCGGCCTGGGCGCGCATGCAGGAAGCCGGCGCCCAGCTCATGAGCTGGTTCGGCGTGGCCTGCGAGCTGCACCGCGACTGGCGCAACGATATCGAGGGCCTGGGCACGCTGTTCTCCAACCACATCCCCGACTACCGCAACCTGATCACCAGCTTCAACAAAGGCTGATCAGGCGCGGCGTGCGATCGGGTGGTCCGGGTTCAGTTGCAGCAGGTCCCACAGGTTGCCGTACAGGTCCGCGAACACGGCTACCATGCCGTAGTCCTGCTGCTTCGGTTCGCGCACGATCCGCACACCGCGCTCCTTCAACCGCTCGTAATCGCGCCAGAAGTCGTCCGTTTTCAGGAACAGGAACACGCGGCCACCGGCCTGGTTGCCGATGAACGGCTCCTGCTCCGCCTTCGAAGCGCGCGCCAGCAGGATGGTGGTGCCGCTGCCGCCGGGCGGCGCCACCACCACCCAGCGCTTGTCCTGCTCCGGCTGGTATGTATCGTCCAGCAGCTCAAAGCCCAGCGTGTTGACATAGAAATCGATCGCCTCGTCGTAGTCGCGCACCACGAGGGCGATATGCACAATCGACTGTTTCATTTGTTGCGCGCCTTTCGCCAGATTTTGCGCCCCAGTGCGCCCACCACCAGCAGGATCAGCGCCCATGGGATCAGGTAGGCCACGCCGGTCACTGCGCTGGCAATGCCTTCCGACAGGTTGCTGCCAAAGTCGCCCAGCGCGCGCTTGACCGGCGACCAGAAGCCGCGCTGGGTGCGCGACTGGATGGCGATGTTGAGCAAGTCCATATTGACGCGCTCCATCAGGCGCGCTTCCACGCCGGTGGCCGCTTCCAGTTCGCTCTGCACGGACGCCAGCTCCTGCGACAGCTTGACCAGCGCCTCGACGTTGTTGCTGCTCTTCGCTTCCAGCGCCTGCAGCTTTTGCTGGTAGGAGCGCAGCATGTCGAGGCGCTTGGCGTTGTCGCGGATCGGGCCTTCCAGGTCTTCCGCCGCCGTATTGCGCGAGGCGACCTCGCCACCCGCTGCGGCCAGCGCCACCAGCTTGTCCACGCCTGGCCGCTTGATGCGCACGCGCACATTCGCGCTGGATTCGCGTCCGCCCTGCACGCCGGAGGCGAGCAAGGTGCACTGGTTCGCCACATCGGCGTGGCAGGCCGCGACCAGTTTGTCGAGCAAGGGCTTGACGTCGCCCTCGGCCGCATCGACCGTGACCGAATGCTCGTAAGCCAGGTACTTGCCGCGCTGTTCCTGCTGCGCGCCGCCGGCGGCGCTATCCGCCGTACTGTACTCGGCCGCGACTTCCGCCATCCGCTGCATGCCGACATCGGCGGGGCGCGAACAGCCCTGCAGCCCAGACAGCAGCACCAGCGCCAGCACGCTTGACTTTACAATGGTGGGAAGGATTAAAGTACGTTTATCCATTACTCGAAAGGACCTCCAAATGTACGAACTCACTGTAGAAAACATGACTTGCGGCCACTGCGTTTCGGCCGTGACGGAAGCCGTGCACACCGTCGACCCGGCCGCGCTGGTCGAGGTCGACCTGAAGGGCAAGCACGTCAAAGTCAACTCGGCTGCCGCGCTGGAACCGATCAAGGCCGCCATCGTGGACGCCGGCTACCCGGTCACCCGCGCCAACTGACGCGCACCCCGCGCTCCAGCTCCGGATAGTGCCGGAACACGTCGTCCTCGTTGTTGGGGAGGCGACGCGGCGAGGCCAGGTAGGCGGCGATGCGGGGACGCGCCGCCACCCGCCCGGCCAGCCGCTCCAGGCCCGGCCAGCGGCCCTGGTAAGCCGCCATGGCATTGGGAAAGGCGTAGCGCAGGCCGTCCAGCAGCTGGAACAGCGACAGGTCCACATAAGTCAGGCGCGAACCCACCATCCAGCCGCCCCGGCCCGGATTCGCCCGCAGCACCGCCTCGAAGTAGTCGAGGAACTTGGGAATACGCTCGACGGCAAAATCCCGCGCCCTCGCCCGCGCCTCGCGCGCCTGCTCCTCGTAATACTGGTTGACCGAAATCGGATGATGCGTGTCGTGCGCCTCCGCCACCATATCGGCAATGGTCAGCTGCAGCTGGTTGCACCATAACCGCCCGGCCTCCGCACGCGGCGCCAGCTTGTGGCGCGCCCCCAGGAACATCAGGATACTGGCAGTCTGCCCGAGCAGCAGCTCTCCCGCGCGCAGCACCGGCGGCGCAAACGCTGCATGGCCATCGCCGCCACCGGCAATCACCGCATGCATGGCCTTCATGCCGCCCTTGCCGCGCGCCACGTCGATGTACGGCACACCGGCCTCCTCCAGCGCCAGCCTCACAAATTCGCCACGGCCCTGGATCGTCGGCCAGTAGTACAGCAGGTACGGTTCCATCATTGCTCCTCCTGCGACAACAGCCAGTCCTCGACGGCGCGCACTTCCGCGCGCACCTCGTCGCCCTCCGGCCGCACCACGTAAAAGTCGAATCCGCCGAGCACCGGACCGACCGGCGCCTCCAGCAGCCCCATGCTGATTTCCTGCCGCACCAGCGGCACCGCCGTCAATACGATGCCCTGTCCCGCGATGGCGGCCTGCACCGCATGCGATTCCTCGGAAAAGCGCACGCTGGCCGCCGCTTCCAGCGCCACGCCGGCCGCCTTGGCCCACTTCTCCCAGGTCTGCGCGTGCCGGTTGCCGCGCTGCCAGTCGAAGTGCAGCAACGTATGGCGCGCCACGTCGCTGGCCTTGCGCACCTTCAGGCGCGGGCTGGCCACCGGCGCGAAGCCGGTCTGGATCAGGCGCCGCGCGTGCAGTCCGGCGAAATGGCCGCCGCCGCCGCGCACCGCCAGGTCGGCCGCGCCGCCCGCCAGGTCCACCGCCTGGTTGCTGGCATGGACGTTCAGGGTGATGCCAGGATGGGCCGCGTTGAATGCGGCCAGGCGCGGTACCAGCCAGCGCGCGGCGAAGGCCGGCGTGGTGGACAAGGTGACCGTGCGCCGCTGCTCGCGCCGCAGGCGCTCCACCCCGGCCGCAATGGCGTCGAAGCCGGTCCCGGCCGCCTGCAGCAGAATGCGCCCCTCCGGCGTCAGTTCGACGGCGCGCGTCTTGCGCAGGAACAGCCGCACGTCGAGCGCCTCTTCCAGCGCCCGCACCTGGTGGCTGATCGAGGTCGCGCTGACGGACAGCTCCTCGGCAGCAAGCTTGAAGCTTTGCAGGCGGGCGGCGGCCTCAAAGCTGTGCAAGGCGGACAGGGATGGCAGGCGGCGTTTCATATAAATCACTATACATGAATTCCATTCACCCATGAGCTGAGAAATGATCGTTTGTCGGGCGCCGCTGGCGGGTCCACAGTATGGTCATCGCAAACCAACGGAGAAACGATATGACCACCATCCTGCACCTCGACTCCAGCGCCCGTCCCGGCCGCTCCGGCGCGCAGCCGCACGGCTCGCACACGCGCCGCCTGACGGCCCGTTTTGTGGAGCGCTACCGCCAGCTCGATAGCGAAATTGAAGTCATCTATCGCGACCTCGGGGCGCAGCCGCCCTCGCCCGTCACCGGCGAGTGGGTGCACGCCGCCTTCACGCCGCCCGCCGCGCGCGCGCCGTGGATGGTGCAGGTGCTGGCCCAGAGCGACCAGCTGGTGGACGAGCTGCTGCGCGCCGACATCATCGTGGCCGGCGTGCCGATGTATAACTTCGGCCCGCCCGCGCAGTTCAAAGCCTGGATCGACAACATCGTGCGCGTCGGCCGCACCTTCGGCTTTGACCGATCGCGTCCAGGCGAGCCGTACTGGCCCCTGCTGGCCGGAGCGGGCAAGCAGCTGGTCATCCTGTCCTCGCGCGGCGATTACGGCTACGGTCCCGGCCAGCGGCTGGAGGCCATCAATCACGTCGAAGCCTCGGTGCGCAGCGCCTTCCGCTACATCGGCGTGACCGAGGCCTTCGGCGCCGCCATCGAGTACGACGAATTCGGCGGCGAGCGGCTGGCGCGCTCCATCGCCGAGGCCGAGCATGCGGCCGACCGCCTGGCGGAAACCATCGCCGCCAGCCGCGCGGAGGGAACGCGCCGCGCCGCCTGAGCGGCTCCGGCAAGCCGGGGGCGGCTTGGCTATAATGGTCCGATGCCCGACATCCAAACGATATTGCTGCTCGCCGCAGCAGGCCTGTTCGCCGGCACGCAGAATGCGTTGGCCGGCGGCGGTTCCTTCATCACCTTCCCCGCCCTGCTGCTGGCCGGACTGAACCCGGTGGCCGCCAACATGACTTCCACGGTCGCCATGTTCCCGGCCCAGGCCACCTCCGCCATCGCCGGCCGCAAGATCGCGGAAGGCGTCAGCGGCCTGACCTTCCGCCAGCTGTTCATCATCAGCTTCGTCGGCGGCATCGCCGGCGCCGTCCTGCTGTGGATTACCCCGCCCACCTTCTTCGCCAGGCTGGTGCCCTGGCTGGTGCTGTTCGCCACCGCCATGTTCGCCTGGGGCGCCTTCCGCAGCCAGCCGCTCCAGGCCAGCGCCAGCATGCCGAAATGGATGCTGGCCGTGATCCAGGGCTGCATCGCCATTTACGGCGGCTACTTCGGCGGCGGCATCGGTTTCCTGATGCTGGCCGCGCTGACCATCGCCGGCCAGCAGATCCGCGCCGCCACCGCCACCAAGAACATGCTGGCCATGGCCATGAACGCCTCCGCCACGCTGATCTTCGCCTTCTCCGGCATGATCAGCTGGGCCGCCGCCATCGCCTTATGCGCGGGAGGTATTGCGGGCGGGCTTCTGGGCTCGTGGCTGATCTATCGCCTTCCGCCCCGCCTGATGCGCATCTTTGTCGTGCTGGTGGGCGCAGTGCTCACCGTGTACATGTTCCTGCGCTGAACCCAGCGTCTGCAGGATCGGGCAATCGGGCCGGTCGTCGCCGTGGCAGCTTTTCGCCAGGCTGGCCAGCGTGTCGCGCATTTCGGTCAGCTCCACGATGCGCTGGTTCAGTTCCGCCACGTGCGACATGGCGATGCTTTTCACGTCCGAGCTGGCGCGGCCGGTGTCCTGCCACAGCGACAGCAGGTCGCCGATCTGCTCCAGCGCAAAGCCCAGGTTGCGCGCGCGCTTGATGAAGCGCAGCGTATGCAGGTCGTTCTCGCCGTAGATGCGGTAGCCGCTGTCGGTGCGCGCCGTTTCGCGCACCAGGCCGATGCTCTCGTAGTAGCGGATCATTTTTGCGCTGACGCCGGATGCGGCGGCGGCTTGTCCGATATTCATTCCCTTACTCCTTCGACGGTTGCCAGCGGCGCAGCAGCAGCGCGTTGCTGATCACGCTGACCGAGCTGAATGCCATGGCGGCGCCGGCCAGCAATGGGTTCAGCATGCCCAGCGCCGCCAGCGGAATCCCCGCCACATTGTAGATGAAGGCCCAGAACAGGTTCTGGCGGATCTTGCTGAAGGTGCGGTGCGAGATGTCGATCGCGTCCGCCACCAGCAGCGGCTCGCCGCGCATCAGGGTGATGCCGGCGGCGTTCATCGCCACGTCGGTGCCGGTGGCCATGGCGATGCCCACGTGTGCCGCGGCCAGGGCCGGCGCGTCGTTGATGCCGTCGCCCACCATGGCGACGCGCTTGCCTTCAGCCTTCAGGCGGGCGATGACGCTGGTTTTATCGGCCGGCAGCAGGTTGGCCTCCACCGCGCCGATGCCGAGCGCCTGCGCCACGGCCTGCGCACTGCCCTGGTTGTCGCCGGTCAGCATCACGGTGGCGATGCCGCGCGCATGCAGGCGCTCCACCGCGGCGCGCGCATTGGCCTTTGGCTGGTCGGCAAAGGCCAGCAGGCCAAGCAGGCGCGCGCTGCCGGCATCGGCCAGCCAGGAAATGGTGTGGCCCTGCGCTTCCAGTTCGGCGGCGCGCTGCTGCAGCGGCGTGCAATCGATGCCGCGTTCCGCCATCAGGCGCCCGCTGCCCAGCAGCAGCTCGATGCCGTCCACCCGCGCCTGCAGCCCGCGCCCCGCCAGCGTCACGACCTCGCCAGCCGCCAGCGCGGCCAGATCCTGGCCGGCCGGCGCGGACGCGCTGGCCGCCGCTTCCGCGTCGAGCACCGCGCGCGCCAGCGAGTGTTCGCTGCCGCGCTGGATGGCGGCGGCCAGCTGCAGTGCGCGCGCCGCGCTGATCCCGTGCGGCAGCAATTGCGCCAGCACCGGCTTGCCCTGCGTCAGGGTGCCGGTCTTGTCGAACACCACGGTATCGACCTGGCGCGCCGTTTCCAGCGCCTCCGCATCCTTGATCAGGATCCCGTGCCGCGCCGCGACACCGGTGCCGGCCATGATCGCCGCCGGCGTTGCCAGCCCCAGCGCGCACGGGCAGGCGATCACCATCACCACCACCGCATTGATCAGCGCCTGCTCCGCATTGCCGTCGTACAGCCACCAGCCAAAGAAAGTCAGTGCCGCGATCACCAGCACCACCGGCACGAACACCGCCGCCACCTGGTCCACCAGCTTTTGCACCGGCGCCTTGGCCGACTGCGCATCCTCCACCAGGCGGATGATGCGCGACAGCATGGTTTCCGCCCCGGTCGCGCTGGTGCGCACCAGCAGCAGGCCCTCGCCGTTGATGGCGCCCCCCGTCACGCGGTCGCCAACGTGCTTGGCCACCGGCAGGCTCTCGCCGGTAATCAGCGACTCGTCCACATGGCTGGCGCCATCCACCACCTCGCCATCCACCGCCACCCGTTCGCCGGCGCGGATCACCACGATATCGCCCACCCGCACCTGCCCGATCGGCAGGTCGGCATCAGACTCGCCCTCGCGCCGCACGCGCGCCGTCACCGGCCGCAGGTCCTGCAGCGCGCGGATGGCGGAAGCGGTCTGGCGCTTGGCGCGCGCCTCCAGCCACTTGCCCAGCAAGACCAGCGTCACCACCACCGCCGACGCTTCGAAGTACAGGTGCGCCATGCCCGCCTGCGGCGCCAGCGCCAGGTAGACGCTCAGGCCATACGCGGCGGAAGTGCCGAGCGCCACCAGCAGGTCCATCGTCCCCGATCCGGCCTTCAATGCCTTCCAGCCGGCGCGGTAGAAGCGCGCGCCGAACACGAATTGCACCGGCGTCGCCAGCGCCCATTGCAGCCACACCGGCAGCATCAGGTGGAGGCCGAACCAGTCGGCCACCATCGGCACCACCAGCGGCACCGACAGGATGGCGGCCAGCAGCACCGCCAGCCCTTCCGGCACCAGGGGGGCGTGCTCGGCGGCCGGCGCCGCCACTTCGCTGGCGCTGTAGCCGGCCTTGCCGATGGCCTGCTGCAGGGCGGCGAACGCCAGCGGCGCATCGGAATCGACGCGCGCGGTTTCGGTGGCCAGGTTGACGGCGGCATGCGACACGCCCGGCACCGTGGCCAGGGCTTTTTCGACGCGCCGCACGCAGGACGCGCAGCTCATGCCTTCGATGCGGACGGTTTGTTGGAACTGACTCATGGGATACTCCTCGCCTATGTTCTGGCGACCAGTATCAAGTATCCCACGATGGGAAGGTCAAGGGCTTTTTACCAGTTAAGGCCGTAGCGCAGCGTCACCCTGTTGCGCGCATCTTCCGGCATCTGGTCGGAGCGCACCACGCGGCCATAGTCGAGCTGCAAACTGGAGTGCTTATCGAGCTGCATGCGCAGCCCTACGCCCAGGCTGCCGACCCGCCCGCTGCGCAGCTGGCCGGCATAATTGCGGTTGTAGCGCACGTAGTTGCGGTCATAGAACAGCAAGGCGCGGCACTTGCGCAGCAGCGAAGCGCACATATTCGGCGCATACAGCTCCACATTGCTGCCGATGCCGCCATCGCGCAGCACATCGCGGTCGCGCATCAGGCGCAGCGAGGTCGAGGCGGAAGGCGCCAGCGCATCCTGCAGGGTCAGGTCGGCCGAGTTGTACTGGGTGTTGACGCTGGCCCGCACCTGCCAGTCGCGCGGCAGCGATTGCGTGAGCGACGCCGCCAGGCGCACTGTGACATTATTGGATCCTGGATTGCCAGGCCAGTCGGTCAGCCGGGTCTGGCTCGCGCTGAGGTCGAATGCGGTGCCTGGCGCTCGCTCCCGCTCCGCTCGCAGCGGGGCGGCGGCCAGGGTTCCACAAGCACAGGCCAGGGTGGCCAATGCCAAAATACGCGGCGCGGGGCTGTTCATCTTCGCACTCCCGGCAATCACTATGCCTAGCTAACGAGCAACTGTTGTTACTCTCAGTTTAGGACGACATAGCCAAAATCACAGCTTTATTTTACTCCCGCGCCCAGCTGCACGGTTGAGTGTTGCGTATTTGGCGCTATCATTGGCATGCTTGGAAGATAGACAACAAAAAATGGGGATTGGGCAACAATGAAATTCAAGTTCTGGGGCGTGCGCGGCTCGATACCGTCGCCCGGCCCGCGTACCGTGCGCTATGGCGGCAACACCACCTGCATTGAAGTCCGCACCGATAACGATACCTTGCTCATCCTCGATGCCGGCACCGGCATCTTCCCGCTGGCGCAAGCGCTTGTGGCGGCGCCGCAACGCCCGATCGAAGCCCATGTCTTCATCACCCACAGCCACTGGGACCATATCCATGGCCTGCCCTTCTTCTCGCCGCTGTTCGTCAAGGACAGCACAGTGTGCCTGTACGGCGCCGCCGATCCGGTGAGCGGCAAGGGCATCGAGCACGTCATGGGCGTGCAGCTGCAGTACAGCTACTTCCCGGTTGGCGAAGCGGAAATGTCGGCCACGCTGTCCGCGCGCACCCTGCAAGTCGGCGAGACGGTCAGCGTCGGCGATGCCACCGTGCGCAACACGGTGATGAGCCACCCGGTCACCAACCTGGGCTACCGCATCGACTGCAACGGCAAGTCGATGTTCTTCTCCGGCGATTACGAGCCGCCCTTCAATATCTACCCGGCAGGCCACCCCATGCATGCCAGCTTGCAGGAAAGCATCGCCAGCCATAGCGCGGCAGTGGACGAACTGATCCGCGGCGTCGACGCCCTGGTCATCGATTGCTCGTACACGCGCGACGAGTACCCCGCCAAAGTGGGCTGGGGCCACGGCACCTTCGACAACGCCATCGCCATGGCCCAGCGCTGCGGCGCGCGCCGCCTGCTGTGCACGCACCACGAACCGACCCGCAGCGACGACGAACTGGAGGCCGTCTTCGCCGACGTGATGGCGCGCCACGCCGCGTCGCTGGGCGGGCTGGAAGTCATGCTCGCCTATGAAGGCCTGGAGGTGGCGCTATGAGCGACGCCGAACTGCAGCTGTACCGCAAACTGCAGGCCGTCAGCACGCGCCTGCACGCCACGCGCGGCCTGGATGGCCTGATGGCCAGCGTGCCGGCCGATTTGTGCCACCTGTTCGATTGCGACCGCTGCCTGCTGTATGTGATGGACCAGGAGAAGGACTACCTGGTGGCGCGCGACAGCCGGGTCGCCGTCACGCCCGCCAGCATCGCCGGCTACGTTGCGGTGACCCAGCAAACCCTGAACCTGGCCGACGTGTACGACGCTGCGCAGCTGCGCGACATTTCGCCGCAGCTGCAATTCCATCCCGGCGTGGACCAGCGCACCGGCTACCGCACGCGCCAGGTGCTGGCCGTGCCGATCGCCGATGCCCAGGGCAAGGAGCTGCTCGGGGTTCTGCAGCTGGTGAATACCCGCAGCGGCGCGCCCTTCACCCAGCTGCAGGTCGAATGCCTGCAGGTGCTGTGCGAATCGCTGGCGGTGGCATTGGCAGCGCGCCAGTCGCCGCGCTTCGCCGCATCCGCCGCGCCGCGCGCCGCAGCCAGCGGCGGCGAGGCCGATGCCGCCGCCGCCCTGGCCGAAAAGATCATCGTCGAAGCCTGCCGACTGGACGCCTCCGACATCCACATCGAACCGCATGCGGCACGCGGCATCAGCGTGCTGCGCCTGCGCCGCGACGGCGCCCTGCAGCCCTATGCCGAAGCGGCGCTCGACATGCACACGGCCCTGGTGGCGCGCCTGAAAACCATGTGCGGCCTGCCTGCCGCAGCCGCCAGCCACCCGGTGCAGGGCAAGCTGCTGTTCCGCGAGTTCAGCCAGCTGGACGTGGAGCTGCGCGCCACCTTCATCCCGTCCGCCGGCGGCATGGAGGACGTGGTGCTGCACCTGCTCAGCAGCGGCGCGCCGCTGCCGCTCGAACGCCTCGGCATGCAGGCCGCGCTGCAGGACCGCCTGCGCGCCGCCATCGACACCTCGCACGGCCTGTTCCTGCTGTGCGGTCCGGCCGGCTCGGGCCGCACCACCGCCCTGCACTCGCTGCTGCTGCAGCTGGAACGCCCGGACGCCAAGACCTGGACCATCGAAGAACCGGTGGAAATCACGCAGCCCGGCGCGCGCCAGGTGGCGGTGCAGCGCGAAGCGGGCATGGACTTCGCCGCCGCCCTGCGCGCCGTGCTGCAGGCCGACCCCGACCAGGTGGCCATCGGCGATATGCGCGACAGCGAGAGCGCGCTGCTGGCCGTCGAAGCGGCGCTCAGCGGCCGTATGGTGCTGGGCGCCCTGCCCACCGGCAGCGCCAGCGACAGCGTCAGCCGCCTGCACGAAATGGGCTGCGAGCGCTTCGCCCTGGCCGACGCCCTGCTCGGCGTGCTGGCCCTGCGCCTGGCCAAGCGCCTGTGCGAGCACTGCAAACTGGCGTACCAGCCGGGCGAAGCGGAACTGCAGCTGCTGCTGGCCGAATACGTCGAGGAGCTGCAGAAGACCGACGCCTACCGCGCCGAATCGCGCGCCACCCAGCTGCGCATCGTCAGCGGCTGGCGCGAACGCTTCGGCGATGCGCGCGGCCACTTCACCTTGTACCGGCCGGTCGGCTGCAAGGAATGCAGCAAGGGCTACAAGGGCCGCATCGGCCTGCATGAACTGCTGGTGCCGGGCGAGCGCACGCGCCAGCTGGTGCGCGAGCGCGCCCCGGCGCCGCAGCTGCGCAACGCCGCGCTGGCGGAAGGCATGCAGACCCTGAAGATGGACGGCATCGAGAAAATCCTGGCCGGCCTGACCGACGTTAAAGCCGTGCGGGCCGCGCTGTGATTTCGCACGTCTTCCTCGGCGTCGGCGAATTCGGCGCCGCCTACCGCTTCCACGCCGCCGTCATGGCGGCGCTGGGCCACGCGCAGCGCTTCCGCGACGACAGCAAGCCCTGGGCCGCCTGGCAGCCGGCCGGCGGCGGCCGCCCCCTGTTCATCATCGGCCATCCCTTCGACGGCGCAGCAGCCAGCGCCGGCAACGGCCAGATGACCGCCCTGCTGGCGCCCACGCGCGCCGCCGTCGACGCGGCCCACGCCGCGGCGCTGGCCAACGGCGGCCGCTGCGAAGGCGCGCCGGGCCTGCGCCCGCACTACCACGCCAACTACTACGGCGCCTACTTCCGCGACCCGGACGGCAACAAGCTGGCCGTCTGCTGCCACGATCCGGCCTAAAGCAGCTTTTCGAAGCAGGCCGCCGCCGGGTTGCCGGCGTAGCGGCCGAAATTGTCGATGCGGCGGTAGCCGTGCGCCAGGTAGAACCGCACGGCGCGCGTATTCACCAGGCGCGTTTCCAGCCGCAGCGCGCGGTAGCCGATGCGGCGCGCCTCCGCCTCCAGCCAGGCCAGCAGCGCGCTGCCCACGCCCTGGCTGCCGGGCCGCGCATACATGCGCTTGACTTCGGCCACGCCGCCCTCCCCCGCCGCCAGCGGCCGCAAGGCGCCGCAGCCGAGCGCGCGGCCCTGCGCATCGCGCGCCAGGGCGAAGCGGCCGGCGGCGCTGCGCACGTCGGCCGCGCTGAACTGGGTGCGCCCGCTGTCGCCGGTGATGGCCTGCAGCGTGTCGTCCAGCTCCGCCAGCAGCGCCCGCGCGTCCGGCTCGTCCGGATCGGCCGCCGCCACCCGCGGCAGCAGCTTGTACATGAAGGTGGTCGCGCCCAGGCGCCCGTCCGGCATGGTGGCGAACTGCGGGATCTCGCCGCAGCGCTGGTAGCCCAGCTTCAGGTACATGCGCTCGGCCGGCTCGCCGCTGCAGGTGTCCAGCACCAGCAGGGTGCGGCCCAAGGCGCATGCCAGCGCCTCCGCATGCGCCAGCAGGGCCTGCGCCAGGCCTTGCCGCCGTGCGCGCGGGTGCACCAGCATCTTCGACAGCTCGGCGCGGTGGCGCCCGTTCGGCATGCCGGCCAGCACCAGCTGCAAGGTGCCGGCCAGGGCGCCGCTGCCATCGCGCAGCACGAACAGGCGCCGCTCGCCGCGCGCCACGCCGCCCTCCAGCCCGAGCCAGAAGGCCAGCGCCTCCGCCTGCGGGCATGGCAGCTCAAAGCCCACGCTGGCGCCGCCCAGCACGCAGGCGCGCAGGATATCGGCCAGTTCGCCGGCGTGCGCGCGCAGGCCGGCCGCGTCCAGTTCTTCTACGGTTCGCATAGCGTGATCAGGTAATGGGCCGCATCCGGGCCGGGACAGGAAAAGCGCGTCGCGCCGTACAGGTGGAAGCGCAGGCAGTCGCCCGCCTGCAGGCGGTGGGTGGCGCCATCCACCGTGTAATCGAGCACGCCGGACAGCATCCACATATGCTGCTCGAGGCCGCGCACCGGCGGCTGGGCATAGTCGATCACGGCGCCCGGCGGCAGGCGCCCTTCCACCAGCTCGGCCGCGAAGCCGCGCGCCGGCGGCGACACCATGCGCCGCACGAAACCGGTAGCCGGATCGTGCCACTCGGCCTGCTCGGCGCGGCGGATCAGCTGCACCGGCGCCGCCTCCACTTCCGCGATCAGGCGCGACATCGGCATGCCGTACACCGCGCACAGCTTGCCCAGCATCTCGGCCGTCGGGCTGGTTTCGCCGCGCTCCAGGCGCGACAGCGTGGCCCGGCTGATGCCGCTGTGCGTGGCCAGTTCTTCCAGCGACAGCGCGCGTTCTTCGCGCAAGGCCGCCAGGCGCCGCACCAGGCGGTCTTCGAATGAATTTCCCATAATTGGGAATATATCCCAATTATGGGATGCGCGCCACGAAAAAAAACCCGGCCGCAGCCGGGTTCCGTATTACATGATGTGCTTGCCAACCCACCAGGCCACCGCCGCCACGAAGGCCGACGCCGGGATGGTGAAGATCCAGGCCCACACGATATTGCCCGCCACACCCCAGCGCACGGCCGACATTTTCTGCGCCGAGCCGACGCCGACGATGGCGCCGGTAATGGTGTGGGTGGTCGAGACCGGCACGCCCCAGAAGGACGCCATCAGCAGGGTGATCGCACCGCCGGTTTCGGCGCAGAAGCCGCCCACCGGTTTCAGCTTGGTGATCTTCTGGCCCATGGTCTTGACGATACGCCAGCCGCCGAACAGCGTGCCGAAGGCAATCGCGCCATAGCAGGAGATGATGACCCAGTCAGGCGGCGCCTTGGCGTCCGCCGCCACGTGGCCGGAAGCGATCAGCAGCATCCAGATGATGCCCATGGTCTTTTGCGCGTCGTTGCCGCCGTGGCCCAGCGAGTAGCCGGCCGCGGAAGCCAGCTGCAGGCGGCGGAACCAGGTGTCGACCTTGCGCGGCGTCGATTTGACGAACACCCAGGAGACGATCAGCATGATCAGCGAACCAAGCACAAAGCCCAGCAGCGGCGCCACCACGATGAAGGTGACGGTCTTGATCAGGCCGCCGGAGATCAGCGCGCCGGTACCCGACTTGGCCACCGCCGCGCCTACCAGGCCGCCGATCAGGGCGTGCGAGGACGAGGACGGGATGCCGTAGTACCAGGTGATCACGTTCCAGACGATGGCCCCGACCAGCGCCCCGAAGATCACGTAATGGTCGATCACCGAAGGCTCGATGGTGCCTTTGCCGATGGTGGTTGCCACCTTCAGGCCGACCACGAAAATCGCGATGAAGTTGAAGAAGGCGGCCATCGCCACTGCGGTCTGCGGTTTCAGCACGCCGGTGGAAACCACCGTGGCGATCGCATTCGCGGCATCGTGGAAGCCGTTCATGAAGTCGAAGATCAGGGCGAGGCCGACCAGTGCGAACAGCGCCCAGAAGCTAATTTCGATATGGCTCATGAAATTGTCTTTTTTTAGTTATGCGTTTTCGACGATGATGCCTTCGATGATGTTGGCAACATCTTCGCAGCGGTCGGTGACAGTTTCCAGGATTTCGTAGATAGCTTTCATCTTGATCAGGTTGCGCACGTCCGGCTCGTCGCGGAACAGCTTGGACATGGCGGCGCGCATCACGTGGTCGGCGTCCGATTCCAGGCGGTCGATCTCTTCGCAGATGCCGACGATGGCGGAGGCGTTGTCCATGTTCGACAGCATGGCCACGGCGGCTTTCACCTTCTCGCAGCAGGCCAGTACCAGTTCAGCCAGGCGCTTGGCTTCCGGGGTCACGGAGTGCAGGTCGTACAGCGACACGGTCTGGGCTGCGTCTTCCATCAGGTCCAGGATGTCGTCCATCTTGGTGATCAGCTTGTGGATGTCGTCGCGGTCCAGCGGAGTGATGAAAGTCTTGTGCAGCAGGTCGACGGCGGTGTAGGTGATCTTGTCGGCTTCCTTCTCGATGCTTTCGATCGCGTGCACGCGGTTTTCCAGGTCGTCGAAGTTGGTCATCAGGCCCAGCATTTCTTTGGCGCCCTTCACGCACAGTTCGGCGTGCTGGTTAAACATGTCAAAGAATTTGCCCTCGGTGGGCATCAAGCGTCCAAACATTTTTGTTCTCCGTTGGTTGATTCGTAGATACTGCAGCAAGGCCACCCAGCGTGGCCAGCCTGGTAATCAGTCGCCTTGGTAGATCGACAGGTTACCGGTGTAATTGCCAAACTTGGTATACGCACCGATCCAGGTCAGGCGCACCGCGCCGATTGGACCGTTACGCTGCTTGCCGATAATGATCTCGGCGGTGCCTTTATCCGGCGAGTCGGGGTTATAGACTTCGTCGCGATACAGGAAAATGATCACGTCCGCGTCCTGCTCGATAGCGCCGGATTCGCGCAGGTCGGACATGACGGGACGTTTGTTGGGGCGTTGTTCCAGCGAGCGGTTCAGCTGGGACAGGGCAATGACAGGGCAATGCAGCTCTTTGGCCAGGCCCTTGAGCGAGCGCGAAATCTCGGAAATTTCGGCCGAGCGGTTGTCGCCCGGCTGGCTGCCCTGCATCAGCTGCAGGTAGTCGACCACGATCAGGCCCAGCTTGCCGCACTGGCGCGCCAGGCGGCGCGCGCGGGCGCGCATCTCGATCGGGTTCAGGGCCGGGGTCTCGTCGATATAGACCTGGGCATCGTTCATTTTCTGGATGGCGTGCGTCAGGCGCGGCCAATCCTCGTCGATCAGTTTACCGGTCCGCAGGCGGTGCTGGTCCAGCAGGCCGACCGAACCGAGCATACGCATGGCCAGCTGCACGCCGCCCATCTCCATCGAGAACACGGCCACCGGCAGGCCGGCTTCCACCGCCACGTTCTCCGCGATATTCATGGAGAAGGCGGTCTTGCCCATCGATGGACGGCCGGCCACCACCACCATATCGCCCGGCTGCAGGCCGGAGGTCATCTTGTCCAGGTCGGTCCAGCCGGTCGGCACGCCGGTGATTTCGGAGCTCGAATCGCGCGAATACAGCTCGTCGATGCGCTCCACCACCTGGGTCAGCAGCGGCTGCACCGGCAGCCAGCCCGCCGCGCCACGGGCGCCGGCTTCGGCGATGGCGAAGATCTTCGCCTCGGCCTCGTCCAGGATCTGCTTGACTTCCTTGCCCTGCGGGTTGAAGGCGTTGCCCGACACCTCGTCGGCCACGGTGATCAGCTTGCGCAGCACGCCGCGGTCGCGCACGATTTCCGCGTAACGGCGGATATTCGCGGCCGAGGGCGTGTTCTGCGCCATGGCGTTCAGGTAGGCCATGCCGCCCACCTCTTCCGCCTTGCCCAGCATGTTCAGCGCCTCCGACACGGTCACCACGTCGGCCGGCTTGCCCGAGTTAATCAGGCGGATCATCTGCTCGAAGATGATGCGGTGGTCGTAGCGGTAAAAGTCCTCCGCCCGCATGAAGTCCGCAATACGGTCCCACGCCGCGTTATCGCGCAACAAACCACCGATAACAGATTGCTCTGCCTCGATCGAGTGCGGCGGGATGCGGAGGGAATCGACTTGTGGGTCGGACTGGGGTGCGGCGTTCATGGCGCGCATTATACCTGCTTCGGCAGGGTCGGAATAATCCCTGGAAATAAAAAAAGCCGGGAGAACCCGGCTTTTTTGCTGTATTTACGACGCTGATTAAGCAGCTTCGCCAACCACAGCCACGGTCACTTCAGCCACCACGTCGGTGTGCAGGGACACGGCCACTGGGAACTCGCCCACGGTCTTCAGCGGACCGGTTGGCAGGCGCACAGCAGCTTTTTCCACTGCGAAGCCGGCTTTGGTCAGGGCTTCAGCGATGTCGAAGTTGGTCACGGAACCGAACAGGCGGCCGTCAACGCCGGCTTTCTGCGATACGGTCACGGTCATGCCGTTCAGCTTTTCGCCTTGGGCTTGGGCAGCGGCCAGCTTGGCGGCAGCAGCTTTTTCCAGTTCGGCGCGCTTGGCTTCGAATTCAGCCACGGCAGCAGCGGTAGCGCGGCGTGCCAGTTTCTGAGGGATCAGGAAGTTACGGGCGTAGCCGTCTTTCACTTTCACCACGTCGCCCAGGTTGCCGACGTTGATAACTTTTTCCAGCAGGATGATTTGCATAGTTTTCTCCAGGTACTTAGATCTGAGCCGCTAATTAAGCGTGGTGCAGATCGGTGTATGGCAGCAGGGCCAGGTAGCGGGCGCGCTTGATCGCGGTGTCAACTTGGCGCTGGTAGTGCGCCTTGGTGCCGGTCAGGCGTGCTGGCATGATCTTGCCGTTTTCCTGGATGAAATCTTTCAGGGTATCTACGTCTTTGTAGTCCACTTGCTCAACGCCAGCGGCGGTGAAGCGGCAGAACTTCTTGCGCTTGAACAGAGGGTTTTGTTGCTTGCGCTTTTCTTTCAGCTTGAGCTTGTTTTTGTCGAACTTTTTACCGAATGCCATTTTTGGCTCCTGTATCTAAAAAAGTGCGCTGTTTAGACAGCACGAAAATCAATGATGTGAAACACCAGGGTTCTGCTATTGCGGTTCTTCTTGGCCAGGAAACCGGTGAATTCGTACAAACCGCCGAGGCGCGCCTGACTGAATCGTCTTGAAAGCTCGCCTGCCGCAACGGCAGGGATTTCAAACTCGGTCAATCGGGCGATACCTGCCTCTGTCTGCTGCGAACTGTGCTGCAAGCTTGCATTCACAATCGGCAGGCCGGCCGGGGTGTAACGTATTTCATCCCGTTCGGCGATCAGGGCGGTAACCCGGAGCTGGTTGTACAGACCGTCTCCTGTTCAGGAATCAGGCCGCTGCAGGAGCTGCTGGGGCTTCGGCGCGATGGCTCTTGGCCGCGTCTTCACGCTGAACCGACTTCATCATCGGGGAAGGAGCGGTTTCCGCTTTCTTCATCTTGACGGTCAGGTGACGCAGCACGGCATCATTGAATTTGAATGCGGTTTCCAGTTCGACCAGGGTCTCGTTGTCGCACTCGATGTTCATGCAGATGTAGTGTGCCTTGGCCAGTTTCTGGATCGAGTAAGCCATTTGACGGCGGCCCCAATCTTCTACGCGGTGCACGTTACCGCCGCGCGAGGTCACGCTGGCTTTGTAACGTTCGATCATCGCGGGCACTTGCTCGCTTTGGTCCGGGTGGACGATAAATACGATTTCGTAGTGACGCATTAATAACTCCCTTAAGGACTGTGAATATAGCCCACCCCGGCGTCAAGACGGGTGTGGGAAGAGGTAAGCCCGCAAATATAGCAGGTTTTGCCGGCCAGCTCAAGCTTTACTGACGCCGCGCAAACCGCCGCGCCGCCGCCGCTGGCATGCTAAGCCATGGACCACCCCGACCGCGCCTGGAAACTGCTTCTGCAGCGCCACCTGCCCACGGTGCTGGCGCGCCTGTTCCCGGCGCTCCACGCCCTGATCGACTGGGGCGAACAATATTACCTTCCAGACAAGTGCCTGCTGCCCCGGAGCGCCGACAGCCACAGCGGCGAACGCGAGCCCGACTTCGTGGCCATTGTGACGCTGCGCGACGGCAGCCAGGCATGCCTGCATTGTGAAATCCAATGCTCCCGGCAGGCACGATTCCCCGCGCGCGTGGCGCAATACCATGCGCGCCTGGTCGACCGCTTCGGCATGCCGGTCATCAGCCTCGCCATCCTGGGCGACCCCAGCCCGGGCTGGCGGCCCTACTCGAGCGACGACCATTGCGGCATGGCGTTCCAGTTCCAGATTGCGAAGTTGCTCGACTATCGCGCCGCGCTCAGCGATTTGCGCCGCACGTTCGATCCGGTATCGATCGCCATCGCCGCACACCTGATTGCCCTGGCGACCCGCCGCAACCCAGGCCGGCGCTGCGCCGACAAGCTCCAATTGATGCTTCCCCTGTATGCCTTGCGGGGAAAATTAAAGGAACTTACCGAGATACAGGAGGTCTTAGACTGGTTGTTGCCGCTACCGCCCGCCTGGCAAAGGAGATTCACCATGGACGTCGATAACTTTCTTGAAGACCACAAGAAGTGGGATAAAAACAGCCTCAACTACGCAATTGCCGAACACTTCATCCAGCAAGGTATCAAACAAGGTATCGAGCAAGGCATCGAGCAAGGCATGAAGCATGGCTTCCCGAAAGGTGAAGCGATGGGCAAAGCCAAGGGCGAAGCCATAGGATTGGCAAAAGGCCAGGCGCAGACCCTCAAACTTCAGCTGGAAGTGAAATTCGGCCCGCCCGGCAAGAACGTGCTGCGCGCCATTGATCGCGCCAACGCCGCCCAGCTCGAGCGCCTGGCAATCGCTTTGCTCGACGCGGAATCGGCCGCCGAAGCCTTACGCGCCGCGGGCCTGCGCGTCTGATGCCCCTGCCGCATCGGCCAGCCCCGGGTGCCGGGCCGAGCGCAAAATGCCCACCAGGAACCCAAGCCCGGCCGCGAACCAGACCACCGACGCCACCACATCAAACGCCAGCAAGCGATCCGGGAATTTGTACAAATAAGGCAACACCAGCAAGCCGCGCAGCAGGCACACCGCCGCCACCGTCCCCTGCACCATCTGCGCGAACGGCAGCCAGCGCAGGTAGCCGGCACCGGCCAGCCCGTACAGCGCACAGACCAGCATCAGCAAGCCGATCACCAGCGCGCCCGCCGGCGCCAGCAAGCCGCCGGCCTGGGCCGACGCCACGACTTTGGGCGGCGCCTGCAGGAAGGCATACCAGTCAGGCCCCAGCAATGGCGCCACAAAATGGATCAAGGCGCCGAACAAACAGATCCCCGCCGCCAGCAAGAAAGCACACCGTCCCATCCCGCCCTCCATTGGTTGTCGAATCGACATTAAGCCGAAATTTTTCTGCGTGTGCAACAAATTGCTTGCAATTCGTTTCATACTGTACAAAAATACAGACTGTCTATATTCACAGTTCACCATAGCGCCATGATCAAGCTCACAGCACGCCAAGAAGAAATCCTCAACCTGATCAAGGATGCGATCGAAAACACCGGCTTCCCGCCGACCCGCGCCGAGATTGCGGCAGAGCTGGGCTTCAAATCGGCCAATGCGGCCGAGGAGCACCTGAAAGCGCTGCAGCGCAAGGGCGCGATTGAAATCACCGCCGGCACCTCGCGCGGTATCCGCCTGACCGGCAATTTCGGCGGCACCGCCACCGGCACCGGCGCCGCCAGCGCGCCGGCCCCGCGCGCCAAGGTCGAATTCGACGACATGCCGGCGGTCCCCGCCGGCATGCTGGTCAGCCTGCCCCTGATTGGCCGCGTCGCCGCCGGTTCGCCCATCCTGGCCCAGGAAAACCTGGAAACCACCTACAGCGTCGACCCCAACCTGTTCTCCGCCAAACCGGACTTCCTGCTGAAAGTGCGCGGCGAATCGATGCGCGACATCGGCATCATGGACGGCGACCTGCTGGCCGTGAAAAAGACCGATACCGCCCGCAACGGCCAGGTCGTGGTCGCCCGCATCGGCAACGACGTCACCGTGAAGACCTACCGCAAGACCGGCAGCACCATCGAACTGCTGCCGGAAAACCCCGACTTCAAGGTCATCACCGTCACCCCGGAAGACGACTTCGCCCTGGAAGGCCTGGCCGTCGGCCTGATGCGGACCTGGCACTGATGCTGACGCTGTACGGCAGCGCCGAATCCGGCCACACCTACAAGGTGCGGCTGATGCTCGAAGTGGCAGCGCTGCCGTACGACTACCAGGAGATCGATTTACGCCTCGAGCGCGCCGCGCGCCCGGAACCCTTCCGCAGCCTCGCCCGCTATGGCGAAGTGCCCCTGCTGGTGCATGACGGCCAGCCCTACGTCCAATCGAACGCCATCCTCCTGCACCTGGCGCAGCACACGCAAGCCTTTGGCGCGGAAACGCCGCAGCGCCTGGCGCGCAGCCGCGAATGGCTGTTCTGGGAAGCCAACCGCATCGGCACCTCCCTGCCCCACCTGCGCTTCGGCCAGCGCTTCGACCCGCAAGGCTACCCGCCCGGCGTGCTGGAATGGATGCGCGCCCGCTTCACGGCCGACATCGCCCGCCTCGATGACGAGCTGGCCGACGGCCGCGCCTTCCTGCTGGGCGATGCGCCCAGCGTGGCCGACTTCGCGCTATGCGGCTACATGTTCTGGCCGGAACAGGCCAGCGTCAGCTACCCGCCGCACGTGGCGGCATGGCTCGAGCGCATCCGCAGCTTGCCGGGCTGGCGCCATCCTTACGACATGCCCGGCGTGGTGCCGTTTTAACCCTCCCGCCCCTGGCTTTTTGCAGCCCGTCGCCATCGCCTGCGGCGCGCACGGCCCCGAAAACCGCTGTGGAAAAAGCGCTACGCTAAACCCGCAGCCTGTTCCGCGATTCCTGCATTTCGTCGCAGGCATGTTCCCCGCATGGCTGCTTGCAACATAAAGTTACACAACATACCGATAACACCCACGGGGAGACCAGATGTTCAAACCTTTATGCATCGCCGCGGCGCTGCTGGCAGCGCAGTCCGCGTCCGCTTTCGACCAGCAGGCCAACCACTACCGCCTCAGCATCGACAAGGATGCGCGGCGCGCCCACGTCGAAGCCGACGTCTGGGTCGAGGGCCGCGAGCTCGTGCTGTTCAACGTCATGCCGATTCCGCAGTTGAAGAACGGCCAGGCCGACCTGATCGAAAAGCTGGCCGTGCGCGATATGGCCGGCAACGCCGTCCAGCTGCATGACAAAGGCGAAGGCGAATATGAGGTCGATGGCGACCGCCGCCTGCGCCTGTCCTACGACATCCGCCTGGAGCACGACAAATACCAGTGGCCGGGCGGGAATGAAGAAGTGTCTTACCACACCGACGAAGGCCTGATGGCGGTTGGCTACCCGCTGTTCATCGTGCCCGGCGTGGCGATGCACGGCCAGACCGAAGTCGCCTTCGACCTGCCCGCCGGCTGGAAGGCCAACACGCCATGGCGCAGCGGCGGCAAGCCCGGCGTCTTCATCGCGGAGTCGCGCCGCGAGCTGGTCAACAACGCCCTGTTCTTCGGCACCGCGCGCGCCGAAACCTTCAAAACCGGCGGCGTCGAAATGACGCTGGTGATGGGCAAGCAGTACTGGAAACGGCGCGAAGCCTTCATCTCGATGATCGACAAGCAGATGAACAGCTACCAGAAACTGTACGGCCGCGGCCCGGTGGCGCAACGCTTCCTGGTCGTGATCAACCAGGGCGACAGCGGCGACGGCGGCGCCTTCTCCGGCTCATTCAGCCAATACCTGAAAGACGACGGCAGCGAGGTGTCGCGCCCGGTCTGGGGCAAGGTAATGGCGCACGAACTGGCCCACTTCTGGGACGGCCACTCGCTGGTGCCGAAAAATGAAAGCGAGGAATGGTTCAAGGAAGGCGTGAACGACTACGTCACCGTCATCACCATGGCGCGCAACAAGCTGCTCGACCGCGGCATGCTGATCCAGCAGCTGGAAAACCTCGCACGCGGCCAGAACGTCGCCCGCAATGTCCAGGGCCTGACCGTCACCGTGCGCGAAGCGGTGAAGGACAAACACCGCAACTGGCTGCTGGTCTACGGCGGCGGCACGATTGCCGGCCTGGCGATGGATGTCGAACTGCGCAAGGCCAGCAAGGGCAAGGTCAGCCTGGATACCCTGCTGAAAGAGATGTACAAGGAATTCGGCCACAAGGGCAAGGCCTACGACCAGGCCGACATTGTCCGCATCGGCAAGGCGATCAGCGGCGTCGACCTCGACCCGCTGCTTAACAACATCGTCGCCACCAGCAAAGCGCCCGACCTGGCGCCCCTGTTCCGCGATATCGGCCTGCGCCTGGAACAATTCGGCATGCTGGAAACCTACCTGCTGCGCGACCCAGCCGCGACAGCCGAACAGAAGGCGCGCTTCCGCGCCATCTTCGGCCAGCCATATTGATCACGGCTGGGCAATAGTGGGTCAGTCGAGGGCGTTGCGGAAATCGGCGATCAGGTCGGCCGTGTCCTCGATACCGACCGAAACGCGGATCAGCGAATCGGCGATGCCCATTGAGGCACGGCGCTCGGGTCCCATCTCGTAGAAGATGGTGTGCGACACCGGGATTACCAGGGTGCGCGTGTCGCCCAGGTTGGAGGTCGGGATCGCCAGCTTCAGCTTGTTCAGGTAGTCGAAGCAGTCGATGCCGTCCTTCAGTTCAAAGCTCAGCAGCGAGCCGAAGTCCTTGAACAGTTCCGCCGCGATGCCATGCTGCGGGTGCGACTTCAGGCCGGGGTAGTAGACCGCAGCCACGCGCTCGTCCGCCTCCAGCATCTCGGCCAGGGCGCGCGCGTTGGCGCAGGTGCGTTCCATGCGCAGCGCCAGCGTTTCCGCACCGACGGCGATGTGGTGCGCTGCTTCCGGCCCGAGCGAGGCGCCAAAGTCGCGCAGCGCCTTGGCGCGGATCTGCACCAGGCCCCATTGCGCCGGCGCGTTTTTCTTGTAGTTCTCGAAGATGTTCGGGAACCTGGTCCAGTCGTAGGCGCCGGTATCGGTCAGCGCGCCGCCCAGCGCATTGCCATGGCCGCCGATCGACTTGGTCAGCGCATTCACCACCAGGCCCGCGCCCACGTCCTTCGGGCGGAACAGGTAGGGCGAGGTCATGGTGTTATCCACGATGTACAGGATGCCGCGCTCGGCGCACAGCTGGCCGATGCGCTTCAGGTCCGCGATCTGGGTGCGCGGGTTGGCGATGGTTTCGACGAATACCATGCGCGTTTCCGGCTTCAGCGCGGCCGCCACGTTGGCGACGTCGGTGGCGTCGACGAAATCGACGCCCACGCCCTGCCCGGCCACGGTCTGCCACAGCGAATTGGTGTTCCCGAACAGGAACGACGACGACACGACATGGTCGCCGGCCCGCAGCAGCGCCTGGAACACGGCGCCGATGGCGCCCATGCCGGTGGCGAAGCAGATCGTGCCGACGCCCTGCTCCATCTTGCTGACCTTGTCCTCCAGCGCGGCAACCGTCGGGTTGCCTTGGCGGCCGTAGCGGAAGCCCGGCTCCTTGCCTTGGAACACCGACGCCAGCTGGCGCGCGTCGGCATAGCCGAACGTCACCGAAGTGTGGATCGGCTTGTGCAGCGAGCCGTGTTCGATGCCCTTCTGGCGGTCGTTGTGCAGGATGGTGGTCGTGAAGCCGTAGTTCTTCATCAGGATTCCGTATTGGCGGTGTTCAGGTTCAGCTGGGTGCGCGCCGCGTCTTCCGCGACCTTGGCCTTTTTCGGGTTGTGGCGCGCCTGCTCGATGCGGTCCAGGTACTCGGCCGACACGTCGCCGGTGATGTACTTGCCGTCGAAGCAGGAGGCTTCAAACTCGGTCAGCGCCGGGTTCACGTCGGCGATGGCCTTCTTCAGGTCTTCCAGGTCCTGGTAGACCAGCGCATCGGCGGTGATTTCCTTGCACACTTCTTCCACGGTGCGGCCGTGGGCGATCAGCTCGTCGCGCGTCGGCATGTCGATGCCGTACACGTTCGGGTACAGCACCGGCGGCGCGGCGGATGCGAAGATCACTTTCTTGGCGCCGCCTTCGCGCGCCATCTGCACGATCTCGCGCGAGGTGGTGCCGCGCACGATGGAGTCGTCCACCAGCAGCACGACCTTGTCCTTGAACTCGTCGCCGATGGCGTTCAGCTTCTGGCGCACCGATTTCTTGCGCATGGCCTGGCCCGGCATGATGAAGGTGCGGCCGATGTAGCGGTTCTTGATGAAGCCTTCGCGGTAATCCACGCCCAGGCGCATCGCCAGCTGGATCGCGGCCGGACGCGAGGAATCGGGGATCGGCATCACGACGTCGATATCGTCGGCCAGGCCTTCGCGCTTGATCTTGTCGGCCAGGTACTCGCCCATCTTCAGGCGGGTGTTGTACACGGAGGCGCCGTCGATCACGGAGTCAGGACGCGCCAGGTAGACGTATTCGAACACGCATGGGTTCAGCTTCGGCGCGTCGGCGCACACCTGCGCGTGCAGCTTGTTGTCCATGTCGATGAAGATGGCTTCGCCCGGCAGCACGTCGCGCACGAAGCGGAAACCCATGCCTTCCAGCGCCACCGACTCGGAGGCCACCATGTATTCCACGCCTTCCGGCGTCTCGTTGATGCCCAGGCACAGCGGGCGGATGCCGAACGGGTCGCGGAAGGCCAGCATGCCGCTGCCGGCAATCTGCGCCACCGCCGCGTAGCCGCCGCGCACGCGCTTGATCAGCACCGTCACGGCCTGGAAGATATTGGCCGGGGTCAGGGTGACGTCGGTCGAGGCCTTCTGGATCTCGTGCGCCAGCACGTTCAGCAGCACTTCCGAATCGGAATCGGTGTTGATGTGGCGGCGGTCGTTCCGGAACATCTCGTCCTTGAGCTGTTCCCAGTTGGTCAGGTTGCCGTTGTGCGCCAGGGTGATGCCGAACGGCGCGTTGACGTAGAACGGCTGCGCTTCTTCCTCGCTGGACGAGCCGGCGGTCGGGTAGCGGCAGTGGCCGATACCGGAAGTGCCGTTCAGCGAACGCATGTTACGGGTGCGGAACACGTCGCGCACCAGGCCGTTGGCCTTGTGCATGGAGAACGTGTTGCTCTGGTTGGTTGCGATGCCTGCCGCATCCTGGCCGCGGTGCTGCAACAGCAGCAGCGCGTCATACAGCATCTGGTTGACTGGTTGGTGGGATACGACGCCGACGATGCCACACATGGTGTGCTCCTAAACTTGGTACTGCGGATTTAAAGAATGCTAAAAATGGACATGCCGCGCCATCGCGTCGGGCAGGAAGGGTTTCACCGTTCGCACGCCGGATTCCGCCACGGGACTCAACAGCGCATTTCTCCAGAAATCCTGCTGCGGGATGGAAGTCATCCCGCACAATATGACGCCGGCCAGCACGATCACAATACCCCGGCCGAGGCCGAACAGGCCTCCCAGGCCGCGGTCGGCCAGCGTCAGGCCGCCGGCGGTGACCAGCGCATCGACCGCCATGGCCAGCAGGGCCATGAGGATGCGCACACCGATGAACAGGGCAATGAAAGCAACGATCAGGCGCACCACATCGCCGGGGATCGCCTCCGGCAGCATGCCGGCCAGGGCGGCGCTGTAGGCGTTGGCGACGACGAAGGCGACGATCCAGCCGGCCAGCGACAGGATCTCCTTGACCAGGCCGCGCATGGTACTGATGACGATGGAGGCGATCAGCACGAATATCACGAGGTAATCGAAAATCGTCACGTCAGCACAGCCTCAAATCGTCGTTCTCAGGCCGGGGTCAGGCTACCGTTCAAGCCCAGCTTGCCCAGCTTGGCTTTGACCTTTTCGGCTTCTTCCTTGTTCGGGAAGGGACCGACCCGCACGCTGGTCAGTTCGCCGTTGGCGGTGCTGACTTTCTGCGCATAGGACTTGATGCCGGCTTCGCCCAGCTTGCGCTGCAGCTCGTCCACTTTGTCCTTGGCGGCGAAGGCGCCGACCTTGATCACATATTTGGTGGCCGGCGCGGCGTCGGCCGCCTTGCCCTCCAGGATGGCCATGGCGCGCGCCTCGTCGGTATGGGCGGGCTTGGCGTCCGGTTTGCTTTCCTTTTTCGGCTCGGGCTTGGGCTCGGTGTGCTTGGGCTCCGGCTTGGCGACCTTCGGCTCGGCCGCTTTCGCTTCCGCCGCTTTTGGCGGCTTGGCAGGTTCCGTCACGGCCGGCTTGCTCGGCACGTGGACAATCTCTTCGCCCTTGTCCAGCGCAGCGCCGGTGGCGACCGGCGCCACGCTCCGCGCGGAAGGTGCCGCAGCCGGTGCCGGCGCCGGTGCAGCCGGCGTGGCCGGCCTGGCGGCCGGTGCTTCCACCGGCGCCGGTGCGGCCGGCTGCTCGATGGCAGGCGCCGGCGCGGCGGCCGGGCCGCCATTCAGCGGCTCGCCCGGCTTGTCCTTGGACGGCATATTGATGGCGATATCGGCCACCGACGATTTCGGTTCGGAGTCAAGCAGCATCGGCAGGCCGATGGCCACGGCCAGTGCCAGCGCAATGGCGCCCACCAGGCGGCGGCGCGCGCGTTTTTTCTCGGGAAGTACCGGATCGGCGGCATCCTTGCGGTTGCTGCGCCGCGCGCCGGCGTCGGCGCCTGCGCTGGAGGCGCGTTTGGAACGGGCTTTATCGCTCAGGGAGCGGTCGTCCTGGGCGCGGTAGTAGCCGCTGTCTTCACCAGCGGCATCTTGCTTGTCTTTGCCAAATTTCGATAACAAGCCCATGCGTGCTCTTCTCAGTCGAGTGCTTAGTGGAGTGAGGATTTTTTCGCCGCCATGACACCGGCGACGGTCAGGAATGATCCAAAGACCACAATTCTATCATTCTCGCCCGCCCGGCTCATCGCATTTGCGAATGCCGCGCCCGGATCGTCGAAAATATTGGCAGTTTTTTCATCCATTTTCGGCTCGATCGCCTGCACCTTGGCCGCCAGCTCGGACGCCGTGGCCGCGCGCGGCGACGGCAGGTTGGCCAGGCACCAGTGGTCGACGCACGGCGCCATGGCCGCGATCACGCCATCGATGTCCTTGTCGTGCATGGAGCCGAATACCGCGTAGGTGTACGGCGCGAAACCCATATTGCCCACGTTCTGCGCCAGGGCGGCCGCCGCGTGCGGGTTGTGCGCCACGTCGTAGATCACGGTCGGGCGGCCCGGCAGCACCTGGAAGCGGCCCGGCAGCTCGACGGTCACCAGGCCGGTGCGCGCATCCTGCGCGCCGACCGGCAATTGCATCTTCAGCGCCTCCAGCGCCGCCAGCGCCGCGCAGGCGTTCAGCAGCTGGTTGGCGCCGCGCAGGCCGGGGTAAGCCAGCGAATTGCGGCGCATCGAACGGCCGCCGTAATTCCACTGCTGCTTGTCGCCCGCGTAGTTGAAGTCGCGCCCCATCAGCCACAAGTCGGCGCCAATCTCGGTGGCGTGGTCGATCAGCGACTGCGGCGGCACCGGGTCGCTGCAGATGGCCGCTTTGCCGGTGCGGAAAATGCCGGCCTTCTCAAAGCCGATCTGCTCGCGCGTGCCGCCCAGGTAGTCGACGTGGTCGATGTCGACGCTGGTCACGATCGACACGTCGGCATCGATCACATTAACCGCATCCAGGCGGCCGCCCAGGCCCACTTCCAGGATCGCCACATCGAGCTCCACCTGGGTCATCAGGTGCATGATGGCCAGGGTCGTGAATTCGAAATAAGTCAGCGAAATATCGCCCCGCGCCTGCTCCACGAAATTAAAACTCGCCACCAGCAGCTCGTCGCTGGCCATGTCGCCGTTGATGCGCGCCCGCTCATTGAAGTGCAGGAAATGCGGCTTGATGTACAGGCCGACGCGGTAGCCCGCCTGCAGCAGGATCGATTCCAGCATGGCGCAGGTCGACCCCTTGCCATTGGTGCCCGCCACCATGATGACCGGGCACTTGAAAGCCAGCGCCATGCGTTCCTTGACGGCGCGCACGCGGTCCAGGCCCATGTTGATGACGGTTTCGGCATGGCGCGACTCGATCAGCGCAAGCCATTCAGGGAGGGTATTCGGGAGTTGGGACATATCGCCAGGGAGGGATTTTTGGGCGCGCAGCGCAGGAGGCTGCGCGCGCCGGGTGAAACGTAAAGCTTAGGCCAGCACTTCGACGGCCTGGTTCTGCATCAGGGCCAGCAGGCGCGCGATTTCCTCGCGCATCTGGCGGCGGTCCACGATCATGTCGATCGCGCCCTTGGTCAGCAGGAACTCGGAACGCTGGAAGCCTTCCGGCAGCTTCTCGCGCACGGTGTTTTCGATCACGCGCGGGCCGGCGAAGCCGATCAGGGCCTTCGGCTCGGCCATCACCACGTCGCCCATGAAGGCGAACGAGGCCGACACGCCGCCCATGGTCGGGTCGGTCAGCACGGAAATGAACGGCAGCTTCTTCTCGGCCAGCTTGGTCAGCATGGCGGTGGTTTTCGCCATCTGCATCAGCGACAGCAGGCCTTCCTGCATGCGCGCGCCGCCGGTGGCGGTAATGCAGATGAACGGCACCTTCTGCTCGAGCGCCACCTGGGCCGCGCGGGCGAAACGCTCGCCCACCACGGAACCCATGGAGCCGCCCATGAATTCGAATTCGAAGCACGCCACCACCACCGGCAGGCTCATGATCGAGCCGCCCATGGCGATCAGGGCGTCGGTTTCACCGGTCGCTTCCATTGCCTGCTTCAGGCGGTCCGGATACTTCTTGCTGTCCTTGAACTTCAGCGTGTCGACCGGCAGGGTTTCCTGGCCAATTTCATAACGGCCGCCGGCGTCCAGCAGCGCGTCCAGGCGCTCGCGGGCGCGGATACGCATGTGGTGGTCGCACTTCGGGCAGACATGCAGGTTCGACTCAAGGTCGGTACGGTACAGCACAGCCTCGCAGGATGGGCATTTGACCCACAGGCCTTCAGGCATTGTCTTGCGAGCGGCAGCTTCCGAGCGCTGGATACGCGGCGGCAGCAATTTTTCCAACCAGCTCATAATTTCTCCTCTTGCACTAACTTAGGCCCGAAGTGTAGCCGTTTCTGCCTGCTCTGTCGAACAAAACAGGCAGAAAATTGCTTACAGATCAACGATTTTCGTCCAGTGCAGAGCGGATGCCGGAAACGAACGAACGTACGTATTTTGCCGCCTCGGCCGGGGCATGCGCCTCGATTTCCTGGATGATACGGCTGCCGATCACCACCGCATCGGCCACGCTGGCCACCGCGCGCGCGGTGTGCGCATCGCGGATGCCGAAACCGACGCCCAGCGGCAGCTGGACGTGCTTGCGGATCAGGTCCAGGCGGCGCGCCACGTCTTCCGTGTCGATATGGCCGGCGCCGGTCACGCCCTTCAGCGAGACGTAGTAGGTGAAACCGCTGCCCACGCGCGCCACCTGCTGCACGCGCTGCTCGGTCGAGGTGGGGGCCAGCAGGAAGATCAGGTCCTGCCCTGCCGCGCGCATCCTGGCGGCGAATTCCTCGCACTCTTCCGGCGGGTAGTCGACCACGATGGCACCGTCGGCGCCGGCGGCGCTGCTGGCGTCGATGTAGGCATCCACGCCCAGGCGTTCGATCGGGTTGGCGTAGCCCATCAGGATGACGGGCGTGCTGCTGTTGGTCTTGCGGAATTCGCGCACATAGTCGAAACAGTGGCGGATGCCGACGCCGTTGGCCAGGGCGCGCTCGCAGGCGCGCTGGATGACGGGGCCTTCGGCCATCGGGTCGGAGAACGGTACGCCGAGCTCAAGGATGTCGGCGCCGCCTTCCACCAGGGCGTGCATCAGTTCCACCGTGCGGCCAGGTTCCGGGTCGCCTGCGGTGATGAAGGTGACCAGGGCTTTCTTGTTTTGCGCTTTCAGGGCGGCGAAGGTTGCTGCGATACGGGTCATTTGCTTTCCTTTTTTAAACCGGTAAACCGGGGTCAAACCCAAGGGCCTGACCCCTGGTACGCGGCGGTCGCGGGCCAGGGTTCCTGGTGTTAGAACTGCAGGCCGGCGCGCTGGGCGACGGTGTGCATGTCCTTGTCGCCGCGGCCCGACAGGTTGGCCAGGATGATCTTGTCCTTCGGCAGGGTGGCCGCCAGCTTGGCCGCATAGGCCAGGGCGTGCGACGACTCCAGCGCCGGGATGATGCCCTCGATATGGCAGCAGTCGTGGAACGCCTTCAGCGCCTCGTCGTCGGTGATCGACTCGTAGCGCGCGCGCCCGGAATCCTTCAGGTAGGAGTGCTCCGGCCCCACGCCCGGATAATCCAGGCCGGCCGACACGGAATGGGTTTCGATGATCTGCCCGCCGTCGTCCTGCAGCAGGTAGGTGCGGTTGCCGTGCAGGACGCCCGGGTAGCCGGCCGTCAGCGACGCCGCATGCTTGCCGGTGTCCAGCCCCTCCCCTGCCGCCTCCACGCCCACCAGCGCCGTCGCGGCCTGGTCGATGTAGGGGTAGAAGATGCCCATCGCGTTCGAACCGCCGCCGATGCAGGCCACTACATAATCGGGCTGGCGCCCGGTCATCTCCGGCATCTGCTGCAGGCACTCCTCGCCGATCACGGACTGGAAGTCGCGCACCATCATCGGGTACGGGTGCGGGCCCGCCACCGTGCCGATAATGTAGAAGGTATTTTCAATATTGGTGACCCAGTCGCGCATCGCCTCGTTCAGCGCGTCCTTCAGGGTCTTGGAGCCCGACTCCACCGGCACCACCGTGGCGCCCAGCAGCTTCATGCGGTACACGTTCTGCGCCTGGCGCTTCACGTCCTCGCTGCCCATATACACCACGCATTCGAGGCCGAAGCGGGCGCAGATGGTGGCGGTGGCCACGCCGTGCTGGCCGGCGCCGGTTTCGGCGATGATGCGCGGCTTGCCCATGCGCTTGGCCAGCAGCGCCTGGCCGATCACGTTGTTGATCTTGTGCGCGCCGGTGTGGTTCAGGTCTTCGCGCTTGAAGTAGATTTGCGCGCCGCCCAGCTGCTGCGACCAGCGCTTGGCGTGGTACACGGGCGACGGACGGCCGACGAAGTGCTTCAGCTCATAGCGGAACTCTTCGAGGAACAGCTCATCCTTGCTGTACTTGGCATAGGCTTCGCGCAGCTCGGCCAGCGCGTAGCTCAGGGTTTCGGCGACAAAGGAGCCGCCATACGGGCCGAAATGGCCGGTGGCGTCGGGCAGGTGGTAGGACGAAGCGTGGAACAGGTGCGCTGGTGGCGCATCAAGCGGGGTTTTCATGGTGCGGTTCTTTCTCTAGGGAGGCATCTGCAGCCCGCACACCGCGGATGAAGTCCGCGATCAGGCGAGCATCTTTGATACCCTTGGCGCGCTCGACGCCACTAGAGACGTCAACCGCGTAAGGGCGAACGCTGGCCACTGCGCCAGTCACATTTTGCACGCTCAAGCCACCACTCAAAACGGCCCGATGCGCGAGTTCTTTTGGGATGAGGGACCAATCGAAAACCTTTCCTGCGCCGCCATATGCATCCACGAAGGTATCGAGCAGGAGGCCCGAGAACAAGCCACTGGATGCGCGGCAAAGTCGCTCATATTCTAGCAGCTCAGCGCCGCTTGTGTCTGTTTTGACACGGAAAACACGCACAAAAGCCCGCCCCGCCGCTTTTGCCGCCGCCGCGCATTCCTCGGCTGTTTCATCGCCATGGAACTGCAGCAGCGATACCGGCGCCACCGCCACCGTGGCCGCCACTTGCTCCGCGCCATGGTTGACGAACAGGCCGACCGGCGTGACGAACGGCGGCAACAGCGCAATCAGCTCGGCGGCGCGCTGCGGCGTGACATAGCGCGGGCTTTTTTCGTAGAACACAAAGCCCACCGCATCGGCGCCCGCCGCGACAGCGGCCAGGACGTCTTCTTCGCGGGTCAGGCCGCAGATCTTGATGCGGGTACGGGACATGGGCTTTCCTTCAGAAGGCAGGCAGGATGCTGGGCTCTTCGTACGGCAAGCCCCATTTGGCGTCGTATTCGATGCGCGACAGGTACAGGCCGTCCGGCATGAAGGTCGGCGCCGCCTTGGTGCGGTCCTTCCCGGCCAGCAGCTCGCCCATCCAGCCGGTGCTTTCGCGCCCCTGGCCGACGTAGACCAGCGAGCCGACCAGGTTGCGCACCATGTGGTGCAGGAAGGCGTTGGCGCGCAGCGTGAACAGGATCATGTCGCCGTGGCGCTCGATCTCGATCATCTGCATCTCCTTGACCGGCGTCTTGGCCTGGCACATGGAGGCGCGGAAGGCGGTGAAGTCGTGCGTGCCGATCAGCGGCTTGACCGCCTCGCGCATGCGCTCCACGTCCAGCTTCCAGTGGGTGAAGCCGGCGCGCCCGGCCAGCAGCGGCGAACGCACCTGATGGTTGTACAGCAGGTAGTGGTAGGTGCGCGAGCGCGCGCTGAAACGCGAATGGAACTCCTGCTCCGGGGTCGGCGCCTCCGGCAGGTAGCGCGCCCAGCGCACGCCGATCGACTCGGGCAGGAAGGCATTGATGCCGCGCACCCAGGCGTGTTCGGCGCGATCGAGCTCGGTGTCGAAGTGCACCACCTGGTTCAGCGCATGCACGCCGGCGTCGGTGCGGCCGGCGCAGGTGGTGCCCAGCTTGACGCAGGCGAAGCGCTCGATGGCCTCCTCCAGCTTGTTCTGCACGGTCTGGCCGTGCGGCTGGATCTGGTAGCCAAGCCAGTCGGCGCCGTTGTACTGGACTCCTAATGCGATGCGTTTCAAAATAAAAAATGCCCGGTCAGTTTGATCTGTGACCGGGCATTATACGGCGTAAACCGCGCGCTAAGCGCGATTAGCCGAGCTGGGCGCGCATGGCGCTGGCGCGCGACACCTGGTCGTCGCTGCCGCCGCGGATCACCTCGTCCAGCAGCTCGCGCGCGCCTTCCTTGTCGCCGATTTCCTGGTAGGCCACCGCCAGGTCGAGCTTGGTGTCCATTTCCATATGCAGGGCGGACATTTCTTCCTCATCCTTCGGCGCGGCGGTTTCCTGGCCCGCGCCGCCCAGGTCGAGGTCGATGCCGGACAGGTCGAAGTCGGCTGGCGCCGGCGCCGGGGCAGCTTCGGCCGGCAGGTCGAGCGCGAAGTCAGCGGACGACAGCGGCGCCTCTTCCGCTGGCGCCGGGGCGGGCGCGGCCGCTTCCGCACTACCTGGCAGCGAGAAGTCCATCATGTCCAGCTCAGCCAGCGGGTCGGCGGCCGGTGCCGTCGCGGCAGCCGGCGCTTCCTCCTTGCTGTCGCCGCCTGGCAGGTCCAGGTTGAAGTCCATGCCGATATCGGCCATGGCGTCGGCAACCGGTGCCGCTTCCACGGTTTCCGCCTTGGCTGGCTCAGCATCCAGGCCCAGGTCGAACGCCAGGTCCGGCACTTCTTCCGCTGCGGGCGCAGGGGCGGCCGTTTCTTCCTCCGCCGCCACCGCAGGCGCCGGCTCATCAAAGCTCAGGCCACCCAGGTCGAAGTCGAGCGCATTGCTGTCGGCGACTTTCGGCGCCGGCTTCTCTTCTTCCAGCGACGGCAGCGCCGTCGCGTCGCGGTCGAGGTCGAAGTCCATCAGGCTGGCTTCGGCTTCCGGCGCGGCCGCTTCCGCGCTCAGGTCCAGGTCCAGGCCGCCTGCTTCGGCGGCCGGTTCAGCGGCTGGCGCCGGTTCGGCGAACATGGCGGCAAAGTCGTTCAGCTCATTCGATTCGCTGGCCACGAACGGCGCCGCGGCAGCACCGGCAGCGGCGGCGCCCAGGCCGGCTGCGGCTTTCGCCTGCGCCGCGTTGACGTACAGCGGATTATCCGGATCGATGCCGGCCCCCAGCGCCGCGGCTTGCGCCCACTCGTCGCCCTGGCCTTTGGTCATCGAATACAGCTCGCTGGCTTGCGCCTCGAAGGCGCGCGCATCCTTGCGGCCGGCGTAGATTTCCAGCAGTTTCAGGCGCACCGGATGGCGTTCCGGATGCACGCGCAGCGCCTCCTTCAGGATTTCCTCAGCCTGGGCGTCGCGCCCGTAGGCGATGTACACGTCGGCTTCCGCCACCGGATCGACCTCATTGGTATCGAGCTGGCTGGCCGACGGTGCGAAGTTGGAGTTGAACACGCTGTTGCTGGTATCCACGCTCTGGCCGCCGGTTTCGGCGAACAGGGAATGCGCGGTGGTGCCCGGGTCGCCCAGCACATTGCTGTTTTCCGCCTTCGGCAGCGACATCTGTTCGGCCGCCTTGCGGCGGCGCATGACCAGCAGGCCGGCGCCGCCCAGCAGGGCCGCCAGCGCGCCGCCGACCAGCGGCAGGTTTTCCATGATGCTGTCGACCAGGCTTGGCTCGGCCGGCGGTGGCGGCATCGCGATCGTGCGCTTCGGCTTGCTTGGCTTGGCCGGTGCCGCTTCCGCCGCAGCCGGCGCGGCCGGAGCCGAGGCGGCCGGGGCCGCTGCCACCGGTTCCGCCGCCGGGCTGGCGGCAGGGGCGGCCGCTGCAGCCGGCTCGCTGGCCTTGGCCTGCGCATTGGCGGCGGTCTTGTTCTTCACTTCCATCAGCTTCTCAAGGTCGCTGACGTTCTTTTCCAGCTCCTTCACGCGGGCGCTGGCGTCGGCCATCTGGCGGTCCTTGGCGATCTTGTCTTCCACCGCACCGGTCTTGCCCGGCTTGCTGGCCGCTTCGCCGGCCTTGGACAGCTTCAGCTGGTCTTTCGACTCGGTCACGGCAGTCGGGCGCTCCTGCACCTGGGCCGTGATCTTGCCGGTCTGGCTCTGCTGGGCTTCCGCCTCCTTGGCCGGGGTGGCCGCAGCCACCTGCCCCGCCAGCTTGGCGCGGTAAGCATTGAAATCGTTGGCATGCGCCACCACCACGCCATGCGCTTCGCCCTGGCTGGTGCCCTTGACCGTGTTCGCATCCGGTACCGACAGGATGGTGCCGGACTTCAGGCGGTTCATATTGTTGCCGGCAAAGGCATCCGGGTTGGCGCGGTACAGCGCCACCAGCATCATGTCGAGCGAGACGTCGGCCGGCTTCAGGCGGCCGGCAATGCGGCCCAGCGTGTCGCCACGCTTGACCTGGTAGCTGTCGGCAGCCGGCGCATCCTGGGCTACGGCGGACTCGCGCGGCGCGGCGCGGGATGGTTCGCGCGGCGCCGCCGGCGCTGGCGCGGCACTGGGCGCGGCGGCCGGTGCGGCGGCCGGGCGCGCGCTGCGCACATCGACCGGTGCGGCCACTTGCGGCGCCTGGGCGGTGCGCAGGTCGGCCGGGTCAAGCAGGAAAGTGTACTCGCGGACCAGGCGGCCATTGGTCCAGGTCAGTTCCAGCAGCATGTCAACGAAAGGTTCGTTGATGGCCTGGGTGGAGGTCACGCGGATGAACTGGCGCGCACCGCGCGCCTCTACTTCAAAGCGCAGGCTCATCAGCGCCGGGTTGAAATCGATATTGGCGGCGCGGAAGGCTTCCGGCGAAGCCAGTTTGGCCACCAGTTCGGACGCTTCTTCGGGCGAAACAGAGGTCAGCTCGATTTCGGCGCGCAGCGGCTGGCCCAGCGAGGAGAGCACTGTGAGCTTGCCAAGACCGGCTGCGTTGACGGAAAGAGGTGCGAGTACAGCGCCGCTGAGCATGGCAGCGGTCAGTGTTTTCAACGCGAACGAAGCGACCTTGGAAGGTTTTTGTACAGGCATAGTTGGGCGACGAAATTAGTTAACGTGGAAAAAAAGTTACTTTCCCAGAGGTCCTAACATAACATCGCCAAATGATGCATGCAAGCATTACACCAGCTTTTCCCCTCTGGCAGGCCCTATTCTGTTTCGTTCATGCCGAAAATATTTTTTGATTCAAAGAAAAAAGCCGGAATTCCTTTTGAAATCCGGCTTTTAGAAAATACTTCTTAACTTGTTTATTAATCAGCAGGTATTAGCTGATGAATAACACTTTATTTATCCAGCACGATGCGCAGCATGCGGCGCAGCGGCTCGGCGGCGCCCCACAGCAGCTGGTCGCCGACGGTGAAGGCGGACAGGTAGTCGCCGCCCATTGCCATCTTGCGCACGCGGCCGACCGGGATGGTCAGGCTGCCGGTGACGGCGGCCGGGGTCAGGTCTTTCACCGACGCCTCGCGCGTGTTCGGCACCAGTTTCACCCACTCGTTGTCCTTGGCGATGATGTCGTTGATCTCGTCCAGCGGCACGTCCTTGCGCAGCTTGATGGTCAGCGCCTGGCTGTGGCAGCGCATGGCGCCGATGCGCACGCACAGGCCGTCGACGTGGATGGCCTGGGTACCGAAGCCTTCGCCGCGGCCCAGGATCTTGTTGGTCTCGGCGCCGCCCTTCCATTCTTCCTTCGACTGGCCGTTGCCCAGGTCCTTGTCGATCCACGGGATCAGGTTGCCGCCCAGCGGTACGCCGAACTGCTTGGTTTCCTCGGCCGACATGCCGTGCTGGGTGGCCAGCACCTGCTTGTCGATTTCCAGGATGGCGGACGCCGGGTTGTCCAGCAGGTGCTTGACCGAGGCGTTGATGGTGCCGTACTGGGTCAGCAGCTCGCGCATATGCTGGGCGCCGCCGCCGGAGGCCGCCTGGTAGGTCATGGAGGTCATCCACTCCACCAGGTCCTGCTTGAACAGGCCGCCCAGGCCCATCAGCATGCACGACACGGTGCAGTTGCCGCCGATGAAGTTCTTCACGCCCTTGGCCATGGCGTCCTTGATCACGTTCAGGTTGACCGGATCGAGCACGATCACGGCGTCCTTGTCCATGCGCAGGGTCGACGCGGCGTCGATCCAGTAGCCGTTCCAGCCGGCCGCGCGCAGTTTCGGGAACACCTCGGTCGTGTAGTCGCCGCCCTGGCAGGAAATAATGATCTCGCAGCGTTTCAGCTCGTCGATGTTGGTGGCGTCTTTCAGGGTAGTCTCATTCTTCGCCATCTTCGGAGCGGCGCCGCCGGTGTTCGAAGTGGAGAAAAACACCGGCTCGATGTGGGCGAAATCGCCCTCTTCCTGCATGCGCTGCATCAGGACCGAACCGACCATGCCGCGCCAACCAACTAGACCTACGAGTTTCATTTTGCTTTCCTTTGGGTGTGAAATCTTTATGCGAGCGCGCGCACCACGGCGTCGCCCATCTCCTCGGTGCCGACCTTGGTCGTACCGTCTTCGTAAATATCGGGCGTGCGCAAGCCCTGCGCCAGCACCTTCTTCACGGCGTTCTCGATACGGTCAGCCTGTTCCGCGCGGTCCAGCGAATAGCGCAGCATCATGGCGGCCGACAGGATCGTGGCCAGCGGGTTGGCAATGCCCTTGCCCGCGATATCGGGAGCCGAGCCGTGCGACGGTTCGTACAGGCCCTTGTTGTTGGCGTCCAGCGAGGCCGACGGCAGCATGCCGATCGAACCGGTCAGCATGGCGGCCGCGTCAGACAGGATGTCGCCGAACATATTGCCGGTCACGATCACGTCGAACTTCTTCGGCGCGCGCACCAGCTGCATGGCGGCGTTGTCCACGTACATATGGTCCAGCGCCACGTCCGGGTACTCCTTATGCACATCGGTCACGATGTCCTTCCAGAACTGGAAGGTTTCCAGCACATTGGCCTTGTCCACGGAAGTCAGGCGCTTGCCGCGCTTTTGCGCCGCCTGGAAAGCCACATGGGCGATGCGGCGGATTTCGCCTTCGGCATAGCGCATGGTGTCGAAGCCCTCGCGCTGGCCCTTGAACGGACCGTCCGGGCACTCGCGCACGCCGCGCGGCTGGCCGAAGTAGATGTCGCCGGTCAGTTCGCGCACGATCAGGATATCCAGGCCCGACACCACTTCCGGCTTCAGCGTGGAAGCGCCGGCCAGTTCAGGGTACAGGATGGCCGGGCGCAGGTTGCCGAACAGGCCCAGGTTCTTGCGCAGGCCGAGGATGGCCTGCTCCGGTCGCAGCGGGCGCTCCAGCGTGTCGTACTTCCAGTCGCCCACGGCGCCAAACAGCACGGCGTCGGCCGCCTTGGCCAGCGCCAGCGTGTCCTCCGGCAGCGGGTGGCCCTTGGCTTCATAGCCGGCGCCGCCCACGGGCGCGCTTTCCATCTCAAATTTTTCGTCGAGCGCGTTCAGGACTTTCACGGCCTGGCTGACAATTTCAGGGCCGATGCCGTCGCCCGGCAGGATTGCGATTTTCATTGTTCGATCTGTCTGTTCTATTAGATAACGTTGGCCAGCCACGGTTGGTTGACCAGGCGGCGCTCTTCGAAGGCGCGAATGTCATCGGCGTGACGCAAGGTCAGGCCGATGTCATCCAGGCCGTTCATCAGGCAGTACTTGCGGAAGGCGTCGATCTCGAATGGATAGGAGATGGAGCCATTGCTGGTGCTGACGCGCTGCTGTTCAAGGTCCACCACCAGGCGGTAACCCGGGAATGCCTTGACTTCGTTGAACAGATGATCGATCTGCGCTTCGGTGAGGACGACCGGCAGCAGGCCGTTCTTGAAGCAGTTGTTGAAGAAGATGTCGGCGAAGCTCGGCGCCAGGATGGCGCGGAAGCCGTACTGGTCGAGCGCCCACGGCGCGTGTTCGCGCGAGGAGCCGCAGCCGAAATTCTTGCGGGTCAGGAGGATGGAGGCGCCCTTGTAGCGCTCCTGGTTCAGCACGAAGTCCGGATTGACGGGACGCTTGCTGTTGTCCATGCCCGGTTCGCCGTGGTCGAGGTAGCGCCACTCGTCGAACAGGTTGGGACCGAAGCCGGTGCGGTGGATCGACTTCAGGAATTGTTTCGGGATGATCGCGTCGGTATCGACGTTGGCGCGGTCAAGGGGAGCTACTAAACCTTCATAGACGGTAAATTTTTCCATGATTCTCTGCGATGGCGACGGCGGGCCGGCGGCACCCATGGTGCGCGCAGCCCGCCGTCCAGCTTTTATTTGCCGGCGCTTTCTACTACTTGCCCGGCCCTTTGGACGTCCTTGCCGATGCCTGCAATGGTGTTGCAGCCGGTCAGGATGATGGCGGAGATAGCGATAGCGAATAGTTTTTTCATGATTTGGACTCTTACTAGTTATAGTTAGCGGATGGATCGAACATCCACGAAATGGCCGGCGATACCGGCAGCCGCGGCCATGGCGGGAGACACCAGGTGGGTGCGTCCGCCCTGGCCCTGACGGCCTTCAAAATTGCGGTTGGAGGTGGATGCGCAGCGCTCGCCCGGCTCCAGGCGGTCGGCGTTCATGGCCAGGCACATCGAGCAGCCCGGTTCGCGCCACTCAAAGCCGGCGGCCTTGAAGATCGCGTCCAGTCCCTCGCGTTCGGCCTGCTCTTTCACCAGGCCGGAACCCGGCACCACCAGCGCCAGCTTCACGTTCGAAGCGCGCTGCTTGCCGCGCACCACGGCGGCGGCGGCGCGCAGGTCTTCGATGCGCGAGTTGGTGCAGGAGCCGATGAACACCTTGTCGATGCGGATATCCTCGATGCGGGTATTCGGCGTCAGGTCCATGTAGACCAGGGCCTTTTCCATGGCGTCGCGCTTGACCGGGTCTTTCTCCTGGTCCGGGTCCGGCACGCGGCCGTCGATCGAGGTCACCTGCTCGGGCGAAGTGCCCCAGGTCACCTGCGGCTGGATCTGCGCCGCGTCCAGCGTCACCACGAAGTCGAACTTGGCGCCCGGATCGGTGTGCAGGGTGCGCCAGTAGGCGACCGCCTGCTCCCACTGCGGACCCACCGGAGAGAACGGACGGCCCTTGACGTAGTTGATGGTGGTGTCGTCCACCGCGATCATGCCGGCGCGCGCGCCCGCTTCGATCGCCATATTGCAGACCGTCATGCGGCCTTCCATCGACAGCGCGCGGATCGCCGAGCCGGCGAACTCGATCGCATAGCCGGTGCCGCCGGCGGTGCCGATCTTGCCGATCACGGCCAGCACGATGTCCTTGGCCGTCACGCCGGCCGGCAGCACGCCGTCCACCTGCACCAGCATCGACTTGGACTTCTTGGTCAGCAGGGTCTGGGTCGCCAGCACGTGCTCCACTTCCGAGGTGCCAATGCCGTGCGCCAGCGCGCCGAAGGCGCCGTGGGTCGAGGTGTGCGAGTCGCCGCACACCACGGTCATGCCCGGCAGGGTGGCGCCCTGCTCCGGGCCGATCACGTGCACGATGCCCTGGCGCTTGTCGTTCATATTGAAGTAGGTCATGCCGACCGACTTGGTGTTCTTGTCCAGCGTTTCCACCTGCAGGCGCGAGACCGGGTCTTCGATGCCGTGCGAACGGTCGGTGGTGGGGACGTTATGGTCCGCCACGGCCAGGTTGGCCGACAGGCGCCACGGCTGGCGGCCGGCGGCGCGCAGCCCATCGAAGGCCTGCGGGCTTGTCACTTCGTGCACCAGGTGGCGGTCGATGTACAGGAGGGCGGTGCCGTCTTCCTCCGTGCGTACTACGTGGGATTCCCAGAGTTTGTCGTAAAGCGTTTTCATGATGCTGCCTGATAAGGTGATCCGATTGATTATGCCATATTTTGTGCAATGCAATAGCAAGCCGGTTTTTCGCCTTATGAGCAATCCAACTTAACAAATGCGATACAGCGCCGAATAAAAAAAGCCTGCAGCCCCTTTTTGGGAGGCTGCAGGCTTGTGGTCTAACTTTTTGCTTTGGTGGCTTTAGGCCGCCATGCGTACACTTCCCCTGCAACCGTCCATCAGGAACGATAGGCCGACTACTAGGACCAGGTCGCCCTCGGCGGAACGCGCGGTACCGGTGATGCCGTCCACCGACAGCGCGGTCATCGGCTTGATCACCAGGTCGGCGGTGCCGTCCACGGCGGCCACGGCCAGGATGTATGGTTGCGGCGAATTGATGACGATGCCCACGCGCTCCGAGCACTGCTCGTAGCCCAGCGCATCGGCCAGCGAACGCACCGGCAGCGGACGGCCCTGGTCTTTCAGGACCGGCGCGCCGCCCACTTCCATGAACACTTCCGGCAGTTCCACCACGCGCTCGACCACCGCCATCGGCAGCGCCAGCAGCGCGCCCGAGGTGGACACCAGCATGGTCGGCACGATCGACAGTTCGATCGGCAGGCGGATGGCGAACTTGGTGCCCTTGCCCAGCTGCGATTCGATGTGGATGGCGCCGCGGTTCTTCTCGACGGCGGTCTTCACCACGTCCATGCCGACGCCGCGGCCGGACACGGAGGACGCCACTTCCTTGGTCGAGAAGCCCGGCAGGAACACCAGCTGGTAGCACTCGTCGTCGGTCAGATTGGCGGTCGGCGAGATCAGGCCTTTTTCACCGGCCTTGCGCTTCAGCGCGACCGGATCCATGCCCTTGCCGTCGTCCTGCAGCACGATCATGACGGAGTTGGCCTCCTGCCACGCTTTCAGGGAGATGTAGGCTTTCGGCGGCTTGCCGATGGCCATGCGCGCTTCCGGCGACTCGACCCCGTGGTCCAGCGCATTGCGCAGCATGTGCACCAGCGGGTCGTACAGGCTGTCCACCACCACGCGGTCGACTTCGGTCTCCGCACCTTCGATGGTCAGCTCGACTTCCTTGCCCAGGTCTTTCGCCAGTTCGCGCACCAGGCGCGGGAACTTCTGGAACAGGCGGCCGACCGGCTGCATGCGGGTGGCCAGGGTGGCGCGCTGCAGCTCGGTGGAGTAGCGCGACGCGCGCTCCAGGGTCTCGGTCAGGGCCGACATCAGGGTCGCCGCCTGGCCTTCGAACTTGAACTGCTGCAGGCGCTCCAGCAGCACGGCAGCCTGGTTGGCGGCCTGCACCGACTCGCCCGCCACTTCCAGCAGCGCGTCCAGCTTGACGGCGTCGATACGGATCGATTCTTCCTTGGCCGGGGCGCTGCTCGGCTTGGCGTCGCCGGCCGGGCGTTCGCGCGCTTCCGGCGCCGCGCCCGCGGCTGCAGCGGGCGCCGCGCCAATCGCTGCCTGCGCGGCGGCGATGCCTTCGGCGCGCAGGTCGGCAGCCGGGGCCGCCGGCGGCACGTAGGTACCTGGCGGCACCACCGCCTGGTACATGCCTTCCCAGTCCAGGCCGTCGGCCGACGGCGCGCTGGCGGCCGCAGGGGCCGCCGCAGCGGCGGCCGGGGCCGCCACCGGCGCGGCAGCGGCCGGCGCAGGCGCCGGTTTGGCCTTGCCTGCCGCCGAGCTGGCCTTGCCCTCGATCGCATCCTTCAGGATCGCTTCCAGGTCGGCCGGCATGGGCGCCAGCGCGTCCGGCGCGGTGCCGTTGTTCAGGTCGGTCAGCTGGTCGGCCACGAAGCCGGACGCCTGCAGCGCCGCCTCGATCGACAGCGGGGTGACCGGCGCCGCGCCGGTGCGCAGCGCGTCGAACAGGTTCTCGGTCAGGTGGCAGGCCGACACCAGCGCGCCCAGGTTCATGAAGCCCGCGCCACCCTTGATGGTGTGGAACGAGCGGAAAACTGCGTTCAGCGTTTCTTTGTTGTCGGGGTCACGTTCGAGGCGCAGCAGGTGCTCTTCGACGTTGACGGCCAAATCCATGGCCTCGACAACGAACTCCTTGAGCATATCGTCCATTAGAACCCCAGGTCGGCAAGCAGGTCATCGACGCTGTCCTGGTTCAGGGCTTCCGACGGCACGGAAGGACCCGACATCAGGGACACCTCTTTCTGCGCGATCTTCTCGCGCACATCGGCCGGTGCATTGTCCTTCAGCAGCTGCGCCAGCTCGGTTTCGACCTTCTTGGTGATGGCCACGACCTTCTTGATCAGCTGGCCGGTGATGTCCTGGAAGTCCTGCGCCATCATGATTTCCAGCAGGCGCGCTTTCTCCGCCTCGGTCGCTTCCGACACCTTGGCGGCGAAGGCGCGCGAGTCGCCGGCCAGGGTTTTGAATTCTTCGATGCTGAGCTTGCCTTCAAACAGGGCGGCCCAGCGGTCTTCCATTTCCTTCGACTGCTTCGACAGCACTTCCTGCGCCGGCATGCCGTCGTCCAGCGTGTTCAGCACCTTGTTGGCGGCCTGCTCGGTCAGCGAGGCGACGTATTCCAGGCGGTCCTGGGCATCGATGATCTGGGTCGACGCTTCGGTCAGGGCCTTGTCGTAGCCCAGTTCGCGCAGCGAATCGTGCAGCAGGCGCACGATGCCGCCCAGGCGCTCGAACATGCCGGCCTGGTCGCCTTCGGCGTGCTCGCCGCCCTCGGCCGGAGCAGCTGCGGCCGCCGGGGCCGCGGCTGGGGCGCCGGCCGCAGGCGCCGGGCCCTTGCTGGCGGCGGCTACTTCATTGAACAGGTCTTCCAGCTCGTCCGAATCGTTGGTATCGGGAGCTGCCGCCGGGGCAGCGGCGGGTGCAGGCGCACTGGCCCGTTGCGCGGATACTTCCTCAAATAATGCGTCGAAATCATCAGCGGCGTCGGTCATAATTCCTGCTTCTCCCTAATTTTCAAAAGTTCCTGCTGCCGGAATCCTGTCAAATTTGACTCTCGGCAATAAATACCGCACTCACGCGAGTGTAACAGGGGCGGCCCCCTCTGTTCAATCACTTAGACGAAGCCACTTGGTCTGCCAAGTGTACTGTTGTATTTGCGGACAATGTGAAATACCCGCTGCAAGCCCCTGAAATAGCGGGTTTTTACGGGAATCACGTGGTCATCGCAACAGTTTCTTGACAATTATCAACTCTTTACACCAGAACAATACCGTTAAACGGGGCTACAATGAAGGCAGGACCTGACTCTTTTAATAGTTAAAGGAGGCTGAGATGTACCGGAAAATCCTGATAACGACGGACGGCTCGGCCGTTTCCAGCAAGACGGCCTGTGCCGGGGTGGAGTTCGCCCAGCAGCTCGGCGCCGAAGTGCTGGCCCTGTTCGTGGCGCCCGAGTACCAGTACCCGATCTACGTCGAGATCATCCCGCCCAGCTATCCCAGCGAGGAGGAGTACCGGGCGGCGATGCAGCGCGCCGGCAACGAGCATGTGCAGTCCATCCTCGAGTCCTGCGCCCGCAAGGGCGTGCGCGCCGAAGGCATGACGGCCTTTGCCGAAAGCGCGGCGCTGAAGATCGTCGACGTCGCCAACCAGTGCGGCTGCGACCTGATCTTCATCGGTTCGCACGGGCGCAGCGGCTGGGGCCAGCTGCTGCTGGGCAGCGTGACCAACAAGGTGCTGTCGCATGCCAAGATCCCGGTGCTGGTGCACCGCTTGATCAAGGACCCGCGCCCGGCCTGACCGGCCCGGCGCTACCACCCGCGCCGGCCGAGCCGGCGCGGGGAGCAAAGTTTTGTTAACTGTTTTGAGGAACTATGATTCGCATTGTCATTGCAGACGACCACACCATCATGCGCGAAGGTCTCAAGCGCATTCTCGACGGGGCCCCTGACATCGACATCGTAGGCGAAGCCATCGACGGCTTCGAAGTCCTCAGCCACATCCGCAACGGCGGCTTCGACCTGCTCCTGCTCGACCTGTCGATGCCGGGCCGCAGCGGCGTCGACCTGATCCGCCAGATCCGCAGCGAATCGCCCAAGCTCGCCATCCTCATCCTCACCATGCACGAGGAGGAGCAGTATGCCGTGCGCGCCATCCGCGCCGGCGCCCAGGGCTACCTGACCAAGGAAAGCGCCGGCACCCAGCTGGTGGGCGCCATCCGCAAAGTGGCCTCGGGCCGCCCCTACATCTCGACCGAAGTGGCCGAGCAACTGGCGCTGAACATCATGCAGCCGGCCGAAACGCTGTTGCACAAACAGCTGTCGGACCGCGAATTTGAGGTGTTTTCGCTACTGGTGTCGGGAAAATCCATCACCGAAATCGCCAACGGCCTGCATTTAAGCGTGAAAACCGTCAGTACGCACAAGACGCGCATCATGCAGAAGATGGGCATGGCTTCGCTCTCGGAAATGGTCCAGTACGCTGTGGCGCACAAGCTGCTGACGCCCTTCAAGGCGTGATTGACAATATTAACGTTAGGATAATTCCTACCCCTCCCCACTCCTCTCCTACGGGCATATTCAGCAACGGCTGATATTTTTCCCACAACCACGTTGGCATACTGAAACCATTCCGTTTGGGAACCAGGAGAACAGCATGCTCTCGACGCAACCCGTGTCCCATGAGGCCGGCCGCCAGCGGCAAGGCCGTTTGTGGTCCAACCTGAAGGAAGTGTGCGATTTACTGCACCTGCCGCCGATCTCGATCGATTCGGAAGAGCTGCTGTTCCAGCACGTGCAGTTCAAGACCGGGCAGCGCGTGCACACCATCGGCCAGCCGTTCGACATGCTGTACGTGGTCAACTCGGGCTTCCTGAAAACCGTGCTGATCGACGAATTCGGCAACGAGCAGGTGCTGGCCTTCCCGATGAAGGGCGACCTGATGGGGGTGGACGGCATCCACAACAAGACTTACTCCTCGGAGGCGGTGGCGCTGTCGGACTGCGACCTGGTGCTGCTGCCGTTCAAGAAACTGACCACGCTGGGCCGTACCCACGTGGAACTGGAGAACATGATGTACGGCGTGATGAGCCGCGAGCTGGTGCGCGAGCAAGCCATGATCGGCATGCTGGGCGCGCTCAGCGCCGAGGCGCGCGTGGCGCGCTTCCTGGTCACGCTGTCGGACCGTTTTTCGCAGATGGGTTACTCGAGCAAGCTGTTCAACCTGCGCATGACGCGCCACGAGATTGGCAGCTACCTCGGCCTGACGCTGGAAACGGTGAGCCGCACCCTGTCGGCTTTCAATGAAATTGGTCTGATCAGCGTGGACCAGCGCACCATCGGCATCAAGGATGTCGACGCCCTGAAATCGCTGCGCCGCCTGCCGCCATCGCGCACGCGCAGCAAGCTGCCGGCGCGCGCCAAGGCGGCCGCCGCAGAGGCCCCGGTGCCGCTGCTGGCGACCCTGTAAAGAGTACTACTCACCCAGCTTTGGCCCGCTTCGGCGGGCCTCTTTTTTTGTGACTACCTATTCGATTAATTTATTTGACAACCTTCCACGGCGTGCGCATAATGCAAATGCGAATCATTCTTATTTAAGGAAAAAGAACAATGCATACCTCGCCCGCCACTGCTTCCAAACCCGCCGCCGCCGTCGCCCCTGCTGCCGCCGCGCCGCAAGCCAGCCAACCGGTACGCCGCTTCACCACCGCCGGCCTGATGCAGGACCAGCGCGAAGTGGAAATCGAGCACGCCGGCCGCATCTACCGTCTTCGCATCACGCAGCTGAACAAGCTGATCCTCACTGCCTGAGGCTTACCCTCCCCAATCGCCAGCCAGCCGTGACCTGCGGTAAGCCAGCCACCCCGAACTCTTGGAGTGATTCATGGCTATCGACCGCAACGACCCAATCTTCCAGACCCAGCCCGCTGCCGCGCAACACCCGGAACTGATGCTGTCCGCCGTGCTGCACCTGATGTCGCACTACACTGCCAATGCCGCCGCCGACGGCGGCTGCGTCAAGCTCGCGTCCGTCATCGAACGCCACCTGAAAGCGTTGTCCGCCCTGCCGGACCTGGCGCCCGTGCTGCGCGCCACCTGCCAGCAGCTGTGCGAGCAATGGGCTGCCGTGGTCGAACAAGCCCGTCCTCCGCAAGAACGCGCCAGCTTCCTGGCGCGCCTGATCGGGCGCCCGCGCCGTCCGGACTCGGCCCCGCTCGCCGCCTGAGGCTGCCATGTGTGACACGCACCAGCCCGCGGCCAGCCTGGCCGCCGAACCGGCGCGCCGCCGCCGCATCTGGGACCTGCCCCACACCTGCCACTGCCCGCTGGTCGGCGTCGGCCTGCCGCTTGGCGTATTGCGCAAGATCGTCACCAAGGCCGTCGGCGGCAAGGTGCTGGCCGACGACTACGAAGTGCACGTCGGCGCCGTCAGCGAATGCGGCCACCGCAACAAGCTGTCGGAAGCCGTGCAGAAAGAACTGGAACGCCGCTACGCCGTGGTGGTGCAGCGCTTCCGCAGCGCGCGCGACAGCGCTGCGCTGGAAGCGCTGTGGGTGGCCGCCGTCGCCAGCGGCGACGTGCCGGGCCCGTTCTGGGCCGGCCTCAGCCATCCGCACTGCACGCTGGAACTGCAGGAACGCATGTGCCGCGACCTGCACATGATCCAGCACCAGGCCGGCGCCGCCACGCGCGCCGACATCAACCGCCTGCACGAACTGGAACAAGCCAATGCCGCGCTCGAACGCGAGCTGGCGCGCCAGCAGCAGCGCAGCAGCGCCTGGCAGGCCGAACGCCACGCCGAGCAGGAGCAGCACGCCTCCGCCCTGATGCTGCTGCGCGCCCAGCTGGTCGGGCGCGACAGCGTGATCGCGTCGCAACGCCAGCAGCTGGAAGAACTGCACAACACCATCCCCGGCCTGGCCACGCGCGAACGGCTGGCGCGCCAGCTGGCCGACACCGAACAGCGCGTGCATGAATTGCGCGCCGACCTGGCCGCCGCCCGCCAGGCCCGCCTGGAAGCGGCCGAAGCGCGCGCCGTGCTGGAACGCCAGCTGGCCGAAGCGCGCAGCGCCCTGGCCGCCGCCGAAGCGCGCGCCGCCCAACCATCGCCCGCCATACAGGCAGCCGCCACCGCCGCAACGGGCGGGCCGGCTGTCCTGGCGGGCACCACGGCGCAGCGCATCACCCTGCATGGCCTGCTGGCCGAACGCGTGCTGTGCGTCGGCGGGCGCGCCGGCAACATCGCCGGCTACCGCGCCGTGATCGAGGAAACGGGCGCCGAGTTCCTGCACCACGACGGCGGCCTGGAAGACAACGTCGCCCGCCTGGAAAGCAGCATGGCCGCCGCCGACCTGGTGATCTGCCAGACCGCCTGCATCAGCCACAGCGCCTACTGGCGCGTCAAAGACTTCTGCAAGCGCCACCAGAAACGCTGCATCTTCGTCGACAACCCCAGCGTCACCACCCTGCAAAGGGAAATCCGGGCCCAGGCCTGAAAAAATGGGGACGTACCCCATTTTCGCTTGGCGAAAAATGGGGTACGTCCCCATTTTTTCGTCCCCATTACCGCAAATAAAAAAAGCCCCGGCGCTTGCGCGCTCGGGGCTTTTTGCTACTGGCGGAACCTGGCTTAGAAGCTGTAGTTGCCGGTCAGGTAGAAGGTGCGGCCCATCGGGTCTGCGTAGCGTGGGTCGAAGCCAACCTGGTGGCCGGACGATGCACGCAGCGAGAACGGTGGGTTGCGGTCGGCGATGTTCTTCACGCCGGCGCGCAGCAGCAGCTGCTTGTTGAACTTCCACTTGCCCTGCCAGTCGAAGGTCAGGTGCGAAGGCACTTCGATACGGAAGGTTTCCAGTGCGTTGGTCGCGATGTTGCGGCTGGTTGCTTCTGCATCGGTGTAACCGTTGCGGTAGTTGGCGATCAGGCTGTTCGAGAACGCGCCGGTGTCCAGGGTGCTGGTCAGGCGGACAATGTGACGGAACGCTACCTGATTATCCACGCCGAAGTAGTTGATGCTGCTCAGCCACTTGTCGGGGGTGGTGCCCACCTCGAGCTTCTCGGACTTCAGCATGTAAGTGCCGTTCAGAGTGGTCGTCAGGTTGCCGAACGCGAACTTGTGGCGGTAGGTGGTTTCCCAGTCCACGCCGCGGTTCACGACCTGGCCGATGTTGATCGACTGGGTCTTCTTGGCCCAGTAGGTCTGGCCGTTACCTGGATCCACGAAAGTGGTGAACAGGTTGCGGTACTTCTCAGACTGAGTGAAGATCTGCTCCTCACTCACGCTGTCGACCGCATCAGTCATCTTCACGTTCCACAGGTCAGCCTGCACCGAGAAGCTGTTGGTCGGTTCGAAACGGAAGCCAATGGTGTATTGCTTCGACTTCTCTGGCTTCAGGTCTTCGTTACCACCGGACACTACGTTGTATTGACGGGTACCGACCTGGCAATAGTCCGGGTTCTCAGCCTTCAGGTTTGGCGGGCAAGCCCAGGACTTGGAGGTGAAGCCGGCCGATACCAGCGGCTGGCCGATGGCCAGCATGGACGGGGCCTTGAAGCCGGTACCGTAGGAGCCGCGCGCCAGGAACGACGGGACTGGCTGCCAGCGTGCCGACACTTTGTAGGTGCCGGACGATTCCTTGCTGCCCATATCGCGCTTCGCCAGCGCGTTCTTGACGGCTTCGAAGGTGTCGCGGCGCACTGCAGCGGTCACTTCCAGGGACTTCACGACAGGCGCCATCATTTCAGCGAACACACCGTAGTTGTTGCGTTCCAGGTCATAGGCTGGCGATGCGCTGAAGCCAAAGATGTCGCTGGCGGTGGCGCGTGGGGTCTGCACGTAGTGGTAGTTGCGGTAGTCGCCGCCCAGTGCGACACTGGCAGCACCAGCCGGCAGCTGCATCACTTCGCGCGAAGCGCGTGCATCGATGCCCTTCATGGTGGTCGAAGCATCGCGGATCGAACCCTTGTAGACGGAGTTGGAGATCAGTTGCTTGGTCGCATCCGACTGCGCGCCGATACCCAGGAACGGGTCGAACAGATTCTTGGACAGCATGTCGCGGAACTCGGCGTTCTTCACGTAACCACCCACATAGCGCTCGTCGATGGCGTTCTTGGACCAGGTCAAGCCGGTGCCGAAGTTCCATGCGCCCAGTTCGCCTTCCGCACCCACCACGAAGTTCTTGGAGGTGGTGATGGTCTGGCTGTCGCGGGTGCCCCAGTCGTAAGTACGATAGCTGGCGGTCACGGATTTGATGTCAGCATCCTGCGCGGCGGTCAGGTATGGACGCACGTAGGTGTTGTACAGCGGCGAGCCCTTGGCGATCGAAACGGACGCGGTGTTCGGTGCGATACGTGCGGTCAGGTCCAGGCGCGAGTAAGCACCTTCAACGAAGACGTTCAGCTTGTCGTTGACCTTCACGGTCGCCTTACCGAACAGGCTGTCGCGCGTGTTCTCCGGTACGATTTCGATGGTCTGCACGAAGTCGAAGCCGCAGTTCTGCACCAGGGCGGTGTTGGCCAGAGCCAGCTGGTTCATCGGTGCGCACTTGCCGTTCTTCTTCTCGTATGGATTGAAGCCGATTGGTTCGCTACCCTTGGCGTTGAAGGTGGCGGACACGTTAGCCGGAATGGTTGCCGCGCTGGTGCGGTCGTAAATGTAGTTCTTGCCTTGCCAGCTGAACGGGATATATGCGGTATCAGCGAAGTCGCGGTCCAGCGCGCGCAGTTGCTTGTGATCGTCGCGACGGTAGGACAACAGCACGTTGTAGCCGTTCTCGTCCAGGTCACCCTGGCCGTAGGTCAGGCTGAAGTTGTGGTTCTTGCCGGCGCTCGATTCGCCCGGGCGGGCCATGTGCGCTTCGACATTCAGGCCCTGGTAATTCTTCTTCAGGATGAAGTTGATGACGCCGCCGATAGCGTCGGAGCCGTACAGTGCGGAAGCGCCGTCGGTCAGGATCTCGATGTTTTCAACCGCGCTCATCGGAATGGCGTTCAGGTTGATGGTGGAGCCGGAACCTTGTGGCGCAATGCGGCGGCCATTCAGCAGCACCAGGGTGTAGGCTTCGCCGATGTTGTGGATGGAAGCCGACACGTTACCACCGGAGTTGGAGCCGGCTGCGGTTGCCGCGATGCTGAAACCTTGCATCGCCGGCAGGGCCTGCACCAGATCGGCGACGCTGGTCGCGCCCGTCTTGGCGATCTGTTCCGAGGTCAGGCGCTGCACTGGCAGTGCGCCTTCGACGTTGATACGCTTAATTGCGGAACCGGTGATCTCAACGCGCTGCATCGGCGCTTCTTGCGCGATGGCGGCGCCAGCGGCGACCAGGGCGATTGCAGACAGTGCCAGGCGTACAGAGCGCACACCGATCTTTTCTTGGAATACCATGCATTACTCCTTAGGTTACGAGAACAATCCAATGAGCAAATAACGGTACGCAGTACTGCTGCTCATCGATCGCGGATTATGCGTGGAGTAAATGTTGACGGGCGTCGAGAAATTGTCATTTTGATGTCACAATTGATATTCCAGCCAAATATCGAGAGATAGTTTGCAGTTTGCCGAAAACCGCCAAATTCAATTTGCTCAAAAAATAGGCAACTGTAGTTTTGACACAACGTTAGGATTTTTCCTAATACACGTCCCGACGATAGCGTCCGGCCCCTGCCAGCTCGGCCAGGCCGGCGGCGCCCAGAGTTTCCTCCAAGACACGGTCGACCCCGGCCGCCATGCCTTCCAGGCTGCCGCACACGTAAATGGCCGCCCCTTCCGCCACCCAGGCGCGCAGGGTTTCGCCATGGCGCCGCAGCACGTCCTGCACATATTCCTTGCCCTGCGGCCCGCGCGACCAGGCCAGGTCCAGCCGCGGCAGCAGGCCGGCGCGCTGCCAGCCTTCCAGCTCTTCGCGGTAGAAGGCGTCAAACGCCGGGTCGCGCTCGCCAAACAGCAGCCAGTTGCGGGCCTGGCCGGCTGCCGCGCGCGCCTTCAGGTGGCCGCGCAGGCCGGCGATGCCGCTGCCGTTGCCAATCAGGATCAGCGGCCGCCCGGCATTGGCCTCCAGGCGGAAGCGGCGGTGTTCGCGCAGGCGCAGGCGCACGCTGGCGCCCTCGCCGGCCTGCTGGGTCAGCCAGCCGGAGGCCAGGCCATGGCTGCCGTCGCCATGCCGGTGCAGGCGCACCAGCAGGTGCACCCGGCCATCGGCCGGGATGGACGCGATCGAATACTCGCGCGGCCGCTCCGGATCGGCCGGCGCCGCCACCTGCACCAGGTCGCCCGACTGCCAGTCCGGCAGCGCGGCGCCGGCGGCCGGTTCCAGCTCCAGGTGGTAGATCGGCGCCCCGCTGCTGCCGGGGTTCAGGTGGCGCCGCGCGGCCAGGCGCCATTCGTCGAAGGCAGGCGCGTCCCAGTCCGGCGCGTCGCTGGTGCCGGCCAGGTGGCTCAGTTGCTGGCGCCAGGCGGCAATCGCCGGCGGCGCGCTGCGGTCCACTTCCACGCGCGGGAACAGGGCCTGGGCGCCGCGCGCGGCCAGCCAGGCGTCGAGCGCACGGCCGAAGCCGCAAAAGCTGCTGTAGGCGCTGTCGCCCAGCGCCAGCACCGCATAGTGCAGCTGGGCCAGGGAAAGATCGCTGCGCGCCATCAGCCGCTGCGCAAAGCGGGCGGCGGCGTCGGGCGGGTCGCCCTCGCCATAGGTCGAGGTCAGGAACAGGATGCGCTCGCTCGACTGCAAGGCCGCCGCGTCGAGTTCGTCGAAGTCGCACAGGTGGTTGGCGATGCCCGCCACGCGCAGGGTTTCGCTGGTCTGGCGCGCCAGCAGTTCGGCGCTGCCGGTCTGGCTGGCGTAGGCCACCAGCCAGGGCGCATCGCCGGCGGCCGCCCGGGCTGCGCGCGCCGCGGCGCGGGCGCGCCGGGCGCGCAGCCACGGCAGCAGGCACACCACGCCGTAGCCGGCAAACAGGGCGGCCGTCAGGCCGAGGCGGAGCGGGTCATTCGTCAGGATCATTCTTCATCAAGCATTTTCTGGAAGCGGCTGCTGAGGATTTCGCGCAGCCCCTCCCCTTCGCGCAGCAGGAAGCGTGCGGCCAGGCCCTTGCGCTCGGCCAGCGCCAGGCCCTCTTGCGGGCCGAGCACGGTCAGCGCGGTGGACCAGGCATCGGCCGCCATGGCACGTTCGTGCACCACGGTCACCGAGGCCAGGTCATTGCTGATCGGCATGCCGCTGCGGGGATCAATCGTGTGCGGACGCCGCGTGGCGTCCTGCATAAAGTACTTGCGGTAGTCGCCCGAGGTGGCCACCGCCAGGCCGTGCAGGGCCACCGCGATTTCCGCCTGGCCGCCGGCGGCCGGCTCCTCCAGCGCCACCCACCAGGGCTGGCCGTCGGGCTTGAAGCCGGCGCCGCGCAGCTCGCCGCCCACCTCGACAAGGTAATGCTGCAGGCCCTGCCTTTCCAGGTACTGCGCCAGGCAGTCCACGCCATAGCCTTTGGCCACGGCCGACAGGTCAAGCTGCACGCCGCCCGGCTGGAAGGCGCGCTTGCGCGGCAGGTCAAGTTCCACCGCGCGGCCCGCCATGGCGGCGCGCACGGCGGCGGCATCGCGCGCGCTGGGCGGCACAAAACCGGGCTGGTCATGGCGCCCGGTCGGGCCGAAGCCCCACAGGTTGACCAGCGCCCCGGCGCACGGATCGCAGGCGCCGCCGCTGTCGCGCGCGACGCCCATGGCAAACTGTAAAACGTCAAAGAAGCCGTCCGGCAGCGCATGCCAGGTGCAGGCGCCGGCGCGGTTGAAGCGGCCCAGGTCGGAGCCGGGCTCCCAGTGGCTCATCTCGGCCACCACCTGGTCCAGTTCGCGCTGCAGGCCGGCCTGCAAGTCCGCCGCGCGCGGCGGCGGCGCGGCGGCCGCGGCGCCACCGGCGCGGCCGGGCAGCGCCACGCGGGCCGACCAGGTGGTGCCCATGCTGGCGCCACCGAAATCGAGCACCTGCGCCCCGGCCGGCGGCGGCGCGGCGCTGATGGTCGACGGCAGCAGGACGCGGCGCACTGCTTACTGCGGCAGGACTTCCACGGTCGCCGCGTAGGTCACGCGGCGCGCCGGCATCTGGCGCGGCTGGCCCGGCTTCGGCGCCTCGGCGGCCGGCCAGCTGCTCGACACCAGGTACATGCCGGCTGCCGGGATGGTGAAGCTGACTTCGCCCTTGGCATCGGTGCTGTAGCGGATCTCGCCCAGCGTACCGCGGTACTTGACGCCGCCCGGGATCAGGCTGAAGGCCTGGTTGGCGGCCGGTTTGCCGTCCAGCAGGAACTTCCACTTGGCTTCCTCGCCCGCGCGCATATCGTTCGGGTGCGTCACCGGCACCAGTTCGAGGCCGACGCCGGTCGGCTTGAAGACCGCGTCGTCGGTCTTGTTGGCGCTGACAAAGGTTTCCAGGCGGCTCGCCGTGCGCGAGACCGTCAGCTCATCGGCCTTGGCCGGCACATTGGCCGCCAGCTCGGCTTCCAGGCCGCGCCAGCGCTTGACTTCACCGTTCACCTTCCAGCTCGCCATCACGGACTGGTTGACCAGGGCGATGCGGTAGGTGCCCGGCTTGGCCAGCTTCACGTCGAAGGTCGAACGCAGGCGGCCGGTCAGGGCGTTCTGCATGTCGACCTTGGCGCCGTCCGGGCCGGTGATGGTGATGCCGTCCAGCTTGAGCGGCACGTGGTCGATATCGAACAGGCCTTCCGAGATGGCGGCATCGACGGTGACCCAGGGGTCCTTGTGGTCCACCAGCGAGGACGATGGCAGCAGCCATGGCTTGTGCGCCTGGGCGCTGAACGCGGCGCCGGCCAGGGCCAGCGCGATCAGGGTTTTAGTCAGCTTCATCGTTGGTCCTTATGGTTTGACTTGCACGATCACATCGCCCAATTCTTCCTTGCCCTTGCCGGACACGGATTGCGCCGATTTCGGCGGCCATGCCACCGGCACCTTCACCAGCTCGCGGCCGCCCGCTTCGCGCGCCGCCTCGATCACCAGTTGATAGTTACCGGCCGGCAGCTTGTTCAGCGCGTCCTTGGCCACCGGGAAGCTCAGGGTGTGTTCGCCCGGGCCGCGCGTGGCGCCGCTCACGCCATCCATCGGCATTTCCACATCGCGGCCGGACTTGCGCCACCACTGGCGCATATCCTTCAGCCACTTGGCGCCGGCATTGTCCTTCTTCTTCACGTCATACAGCACGGCCAGGTTGGCCACCACTTTCTGCTCGCCGTTTTCCAGCCAGGCCGCCACATAGGGGCGGTGGTACTCCGCCACGTTCAGCTGCGGCAGGTCGAATTTCAGGGTCAGGTCGGCCGCCATCGCGGACACGCTCACCAGCGGCAAGCCGACGGCGATCGAATAACGAAGTTTCATAAGGTCCTCAGTGAATAAACAGTAATGCGATAACGCAGGGAATAACAATACCCAGGCCCACCATCGGCCAGGTCATCGGCCGCTTGGCCGCATGGAATTTCAGGATCAGCAAACCGGTAATGCAGAACACCAGGCAGGCCACGGCGAAGATGTCGATGAACCAGTTCCAGGCCGCGCCGGTATTGCGGCCCTTGTGCACGTCGTTCAGCCAGGAGATCCAGCCGCGGTCGGTGTTTTCGAACTCCGCCGCGCCATCCTCCAGGCCAATGCGCACCCAGGCATCGCCGCCGGCCTTCGGCAGCGGCAGGTACACCTCATCGACCGACCATTCCGCCTCGCGCCCGCCCGCCTTGAGCGACCAGGTGTCGCGCAGCCATTGTTCGCCGGCCGCCGGCAGCGGCGCCTTTTCGCCGTCATGCTTCTCGGCAAAGGCTTGCAATTCGCCCAGCAGCGGCGCCGGCGCGGTGGCCTGCCGGCGCACCACGCTTGGCTTGGCCTCAATCTGGCTGGCGTGGTTCAGGGTGATGCCGGTGATCGCAAACAGGAACATGCCGAGCAGGCACATGGCCGAACTGACCCAGTGCCATTCGTGCAGGAGTTTGAGCCAAACGGCGCGTTTGGCCTGAGTTTCCGGGGTGCTCAAAACATTTCCTTCGATAAGTGAATTCCAAGATGATAATGCAGAGGGCTTGCCAATGCAATTGAGAATCGTTATCATTTACATTCTTATACATTCCCGCATCGCCAGCCAGCACCGTTTTCAGATGGATGCAGCCAGCCACAAAAACATCAATCGCATCAATCTGGAGAGAATTTTGACCATCCGTAGCCGTAAGCACTCGCTGGCCTCCCAGCCCCTGCTGAACCAATCCCTGCTGGCCATGGCCGCCATCGGCCTGCCGCTGTCCGCTGCCGCCCAGGCGCAAGAAAAGACCATGGCCGAAGTCAAGGTCGAAGCTGCCGCCGACGCCGGCTACAAGGCCGAGCGCGCCTCGTCGCCAAAGCTGACCTCGCCGCTGCTGGACACGCCGCAGACCATTACCGTCATCAAGAAGGAACTGCTGCAGGAACAGGCGGCGGCCTCCGTGATGGACGCTCTCCAGAACACTCCCGGTATCACCCTGCAACTCGGTGAAAACGGCAACACCAGCGCCGGTGACACCTTCCAGATGCGCGGCTTCTCGGCCCAGTCCTCGATCTTCGTCGACGGCATCCGCGACCTGGGCGCCGTAACCCGCGACGCTTTCAACCTGGAACAAGTGGAAGTGGTGAAGGGCCCGGCCGGCGCCGACATCGGCCGCGGCGCAGCCGCCGGCTACATCAACCTGGTGTCCAAGCTGCCTGGCCGCGAAGATTCCTTCGGCGGCAGCCTGGGCTTCACCCAGGGCGGCGTCAAGCGCCTGACCGCCGACGTGCAGCGCGCCTTCGGCAGCAGCGGCGCCCTGCGCCTGAACGCCATGGTGTCCGACGGTTCGATCAAAGGCAGCCGCGCGCTGGACCGCGAAAGCCGCGCCATCGCCCCGTCCATCGCCTGGGGCCTGGGCACCCCGACCCGCGTCTACCTGTTCTCGCAGCACGTACGCCAGGACAACGTGCCGGACGGCGGCACCCCGAGCGTGGGCGTGAAGGGCTTCTGGAACGACATCGCCACCTCCGGCAACAACGCTGCCGTGCTGAACGCGCCGCGCGTCGACCGCAACAACTGGTACGGCCTGAACGGCGACTACGAGAAGATCGATGCCGACATGGTCACCTCCAAGATCGAGCATGAGCTGGCGCCAAAGACCACCCTGACCAACACCACCCGCTACGGCAAGTCCAAGATGGACCGCATCCTGAGCGGCGTCAACGTAATCAGCGCCAAGGGCAGCAACTACGCCGACTGGACCGTCTCGCGCACCCGCCAGAGCGTGCTGCAGGAAAACACCGTGCTGGCCAACACCACCAACGTTGTCTCGACCTTCAACGCCTTCGGCGTCGAGCACACCATTTCGACCGGCCTGGAGCTGCTGCACGAAGAGCAGTTCAACCCAACCCGCGTCGGCCTGGGCCGTGCGCCAGGTTCGGTCGCCACCTCCACCGCGGGCCCGAACGCCAGCCTGTACAACCCTAACCCGAACGATGCGCTGGTCGACTTCAAGCCATACCTGAACGGTGCCTTCACCAAAGGCCAGACCAACACCGTCGGCGCCTACCTGTTCGACACCATCAAGCTGAACGACCAGTGGCAAGTGAACGGCGGCCTGCGCGTTGAGCACTACGCCACCGAAACCGACAAGGCCACCATCGCCACCGGCGCCACCACCCCGACCAGCACCCGCGTCGAGAAATCCGGCAGCCTGGCCAGCTTCAAGGCCGGCGTGCTGTACAAGCCGACCGTCGATGGCAGCATCTACCTGTCGTTCGCCAACTCCAAGACGCCGCCTGGCAGTGCCAACCTGTCGCTGGCCGGCCAGACTGACGCCAACGCCAACAACCCGGCGCTGAAGCCGCAGAAAACCACCAATGTGGAACTGGGCACCAAGTGGGACGTGATCCAGAAGCAGCTGGCGCTGACCGCCGCCCTGTACCGCACCACCAACAAGGACGAGTTCCCGCAACTGGTGGACGCCGTGACCCAGACCTGGGCACAGTTCGGCAAACGCCAGGTGCAAGGTGTGGAGCTGGGCGCCGTCGGCCAGATCACCAAGGCCTGGAGCGTCACCGCCGGCCTGGCCACCATGGATACCGAAGTCAAGGAAGGCATCGCCGGCAACAGCACCAACGGTCCTGGCGCCGCCACCCGCTGGTCGCCGAAATTCAGCGCCACCCTGTGGACGGCCTACAAGCTGGATGACAAGCTGAGCTTCGCTGCCGGCGTGCGCCACATGGGCACCCAGAAGCGCCTGGTGGACCCGAAAGGCGACGCGGCCAAGACCAATATGCCGTCGATCCCTTCGTACAGCGTGGTTGACGCCATGGCGGCTTACCAGCTGTCGAAGAACGTCACGCTGCAGCTGAACGTGTATAACCTGTTCGACAAGTTCTACATCGGCACCCTGAACAACGGCGGTTCCCGCCTGGTGGTCGGCGCGCCGCGCTACGCGAAAGCGACCGCGAACTTCCAGTTCTAAGGCTTAGCGGCCAAGAAAAAGGCGGACTCGCAAGAGTCCGCCTTTTTTGTTTTACAGGCCGGAACTGGCGTCCGGCCCCGGCGCCCCGCCCTCTTTGCCGAGGTCGGTGCCGCCCTGGCGTGAGCCGCTTTCCGTCGCGCTTTGCCGGTTGCCCGGCAACGGCCGGTCGGCGCGTCTTACCTGGCCTTCCGGGACCGTGGTGGTGCCGATCTCCGGATGCTCAGTATCGACCAGCACAAAGTTTTGCTGGTTCTCCGTATCCTTGCTGGATTTGTCAGGCCTGCCCATACTGGCCTCCTTGCCGCTTAGAAACTTAATACTTGTCGCCGCCCTGCTTGCTGCCCTGGTAGTCCTGGCTGGCCTGCTGGCCTTGCTCGGGCTGCTGCTCGGTACGGCTGGCGTTGCCACGCGAACCGCTCTGGCGGTTGCCATCGTTCTTGTGGCTCATGCTGCCGGCACGGCGTGCCTCTTCGGAAGTGAACTCGTGTGCCGTGCCCTTCTGATGGGCTGCGCGTCCGCCTTCGGAAGCGATTTCGCGCTGGCGCTGCGGGTCCATGGATGCAAAGCCGCGTGCGCTTTGTTTGCTGCCGGCCGGACTGTCCTGCCGATTGCCACGTTTGTCGCCCTGGTTGTTCGAAGCCATGATTCGTCCCCCTGCTCGGTTCGGATGGAAAAGACCCCCGCTCCCAGTGTGCGTAGGCGCGGGAGAACTCATGTTAGTGCAAGCACTGTACAGGTAATATAGGACGTTCAGCGCGACAAATGTAGGATATCGCCTACCTTATTTCAATTGGGAAAATCAATTCCTCCGCCACCAGGTACAGGCGATCCGTGTCCTCTGGAATCAATGCGTGCCCACCAGTAAAAGCACCGAAGGCCGGCAGGATGGCGCGCCGCGCGCCCACGACAAAACACGGCAGGCGCAACGATTCGCGCCCGCTGCGCAACTGGTAGACCGGATGCACGTGGCCCGCGATCACATAGGCTTCGCCGGCAAGGCCGGGATGGTGGCACAGCGCAAACGGGCCGCAGCGGAACGGCTCATCGACCAGCGTGATGTCCAGTAAGGCGGAAGGATCGCCGGCGCGCACATCGTGGTTGCCGCGCACCAGCAGCAGCTCCAGATGCGCATGGCGCCGGCGCCAGGCCAGCATCGCCTGCAGGGTGGCCGGCGCCTGCGCCGCTTTCGCGTGCAGGAAGTCGCCCAGGAACACGATGCGCGCGATGTCGTAGCCGCCCAGCAGCGCGTCCAGCGCCGCCAGGTTCTCGCTGGTGGTGCCGCGCGGCACCGGCACGCCGAGGGCGCGGAAACTGGCCGCCTTGCCGAAATGGATATCGGCCACCATCAGGGTGCGCGCGGCGGGCCAGTACAGCGCCTTCTGCGCCAGCAGCAGCACCCGTTCGCCCGCCAGTTCGAGCGCGCAGGCGTTCATGGACCGGCCGCCTTTTCCAGCTCGCGCAGCATGCGCGCCACGCGCTCCGACAGGCGCTCGGTGGTGAGCTTTTCGCGGAAGCGCTCCACCATCAGCGCAAAGCCGAACGGCGTGGCGCGCCGCACTTCATGGAAGCTCACGCTGCGCCGCTGCAGTTCCAGCAGGGTGGCGCGCAGGCGCCCCAGTTCCAGTTCCTGTTCAAGCACCTCGCGCTGGGCCTGCGACAGCAGCAGGTTGCCGGCGTCGTGCTTGCGGAAGACTTCGAAGAACAGCGAGGACGACGCCTGCAACTGGCGGTTGCTTTTCGGCTGGCCCGGATAACCCTGGAAGATCAGGCCCGCGATGCGCGCGATCTCACGGAAACGGCGCTGCGACAGTTCGCCTGCGTTCAGGCTGGCGAGCACGTCTTCCAGCAGGTTGTCGGTGCTGAACGCGCCGCCTTCCAGCGCCTCCCGCCACGGCATGGCCTCCGGCGCCAGCAACTCGAAGCCATAGTCGTTGACCGCGATAGAAATGGTGGCGGGCCGGCTGCGCGCCAGGCGGTAGGCCAGCAGTGCCGCCAGGCCTGTGTGTACCGCGCGGCCGGCAAACGGGTAGGCGAACAGGTGCTGCCCTTCCCTGCTTTGCATGGCTTCGATGACGGTGGTGCCGGGCGTCGGCAGGGCCGACCAGCGCTGCTGGATCTCCAGCAGCGGGCGGATGGCCTGCATCTCCGGGCTTTCGTAACGCCCTTCACCGGCGCGGCGCAGCTGCTCCAGCGCCGCATGGGCAAGTTCGGACGACAGCGGCATCTTGCCGCCCTGCCAGCGCGGCACTGCTCCCTTGGCGCCGCTGGCGCGCCGCACGTAAGCCGTCATCTCGTGCAGGCGGATGAATTCCAGGATGCGGCCGCCGAACAGGAAATGGTCGCCGCGCGACAGGCGCGCCACGAAGCCCTCCTCCACGCTGCCCAGCGTGCCGCCGTTCTGGTACTTGACCTGCACCACCGCTTCGGAAACGATGGTGCCGATGCCCATGCGGTGGCGGCGCGCAATGGCGGCGTCGGGCACGCGGTAGACGCCGTCCTCGTCGGGCAGCACGCGCCGGTATTCGGGGTAGGCGGTCAGGCTTTGCCCACCGCGCGCCACAAAGTCCAGCGCCCATTGCCATTCGTCTTCGGCCAGGGCGCGATAAGACCAGGCGCTGCGCACTTCCCGGTACAGTTCCTCGCTGCGGAAACCGCCGCCCAGCGCCACCGTGACCAGGTGCTGCACCAGCACGTCGAGCGGTTTCTCGGGCGGCTGGCGCGCTTCGATGTGGCGCTCGCGCACGGCCTCCTTGGCGCCGGCCGCTTCCAGCAGTTCCAGGCTGTGGGTGGGCACCAGCGTGATGCGCGAACTGCGGCCGGGCGCGTGGCCGGAACGGCCGGCGCGCTGCAGCAGGCGCGCGATGCCCTTGGCGCTGCCGATCTGCAGCACGCGCTCGACTGGCAGGAAGTCGACGCCGAGGTCGAGGCTGGAGGTGCAGACCACGGCCTTCAGCCTGCCCTGCTTGATGCCCTGCTCGACCCAGTCGCGCACCTCCTTGTCCAGCGATCCGTGGTGCAGGGCGATCAGGCCGGCCCATTCCGGCCGCGCGGCGAGCAGGTTCTGGTACCACAGCTCGGCCTGCGAGCGCGTATTGCAGAACACCAGCGTGCTGGCGTGCTGCGCGATTTCGTTGGCGACCGGCTCCAGCATCTGGATGCCGAGGTGGCCGGCCCAAGGGAAACGCGCCGGGTGGCCCGGGATCAGGGTATCGACCTGCAGCGCCTTGGGCAACTGGCCTTCGATGATTTCGCCGCCTGGGGCCAGCACTTCGCAGGCCTGCCGCAGGTTGCCTAGCGTGGCGGACAAGCCCCAGGCCAGCAGCCCGGGCCGCCAGTGGCGCAGGCGCGCCAGCGCGAGCTGGGCCTGGACGCCGCGCTTATTGCCCATCAGCTCGTGCCATTCGTCGACGATGGCCATATCGAGCTGGGCGAACAGTTCCGCGGCATCGGGCCGGCTAAGCAGGACGGTCAGGCTCTCCGGCGTCGTCACCAGGGCGTGCGGCAGCTGGCGCGCCTGGCGCGCGCGGGCGGCGCTGTCGGTGTCGCCGGTACGCGCTTCGACCTGCCACCCGGGCAGCAGCTCGGCGGCACTCGACTGCAGCGCGCGCAGGGTGTCGGCGGCCAGCGCGCGCATCGGCGTGATCCACAAGACGCGCAGGCCCTGCTGGCGGCTCGGCTGCGCGCGCTGCAGGGCGGCCAGCCAGAGTGCCAGCGTCTTGCCCGAGCCGGTGGTGGCGTGCAGCAGGCCGGACCTGCCCTGCTGCGCTGCGTCCCATACCGCGCGCTGGAACGGGAATATTTGCCAGCCGCGTTCCGCGAACCAGGACTCCACCTGCGCGCGCGACGGCGCCAGCAGCGTCGCCGCACGCACGGCCCCACGCGCCTTTGGCGGCGCGACGGAAGGCTCTTGGTCGGGCGGCGGTTCGGACGGTAGTGGCTCATGCGGCGCGGCGGCAGCGGCAGCGGCGCGGCGCGGCGGCAGCGGGCGTGGCCGGGGGAAAGCGGGACTCATGGCGGCGCCTGCGCCAGCAAGGCGCGCAGGGTGTCGAGCGTGTCGGCATCTTCGACAGCCTTGTCCTCGCGCCGGCGCAGGATGCGCGGAAAACGCACCGCAATCCCCGATTTATGGCGCGGCGACAGGGCAATCGCCTCGAAGCCGATTTCAAACACCATGCTCGGCTTCACGCTGCGCACCGGCCCGAAGCGCTCGACGGTGGTGCGGCGGATGGCGTTGTCCACCTGCGCGATTTCCGCATCGGTCAGCCCAGAATACGCCTTGGCAAACGGCACCAGGCGCGCTTCGCCGCCGTCCACCCGGTCCCATACCGCAAAGGTATAGTCGGTGTACAGGGAAGCACGCCGCCCGTGCCCCGCCTGCGCATACACCAGCACCGCATCCACGCTGTAAGGATCGATCTTCCACTTCCACCAGGTGCCGACGTCCTTGGTGCGCCCTACCCCGTACTGCGCCTGGCGCGCCTTCAGCATCATGCCCTCCACGCCGCGGCTGCGCGACTCGCGCCGCAATTCGGCCAGCTGCTCCCAGCCGTCTGCCTGCACCAGCGGCGACAGGCGCAGCGCGGCGTGATCGATCTGCGCCACCAGCTGCTCCAGCAGCACGCGCCGCTCATGCTGCGGCAGCTGGCGCACATCCACGCCATCGAGTTCGAGCAGGTCATAGGCCACCAGCACAGCCGGCAGCTCCGCCAGCAGGCGCGCGCTAAGCGTCTTGCGGCCGATGCGCTTCTGCAGGGCGGCAAACGGCGCCGGTGCAGCGCTGCCGGGCGGCCACACCAGGATTTCGCCATCGACCACCGTCCCCTGCGGCAAGGGAATCGCGGTCAGCTCCGGGAAGCGCTCAGAGATCAGCTCCTCGCCGCGCGACCACAGCCAGCTGGAACCGGAACGCGACACCAGCTGCGCGCGCATGCCATCGTATTTCCATTCCACCTGCCAGGCTGCCAGTTCCCCCAGCGTGGCAGGGTCGGCCTGCAAGGCATGGGCCAGGAAGAATGGATACGGCTGCCCGCCCCGCTCCGCGTGCTCGGTCGCCGACGGCGCCGCGATCAGCTGCAGGAAGCCCTGCGCGGTGGGCCGCACGCTGCCATCGGTCCACCCCATCAGGCGCTGGGCAATCAGCTTGCTGTCGGCGGCTGCGATGGCGCTCAGCGCCCGCGTCACCAGCAGGCGCGACACACCGACGCGAAAGCCGCCGCCGATCAGCTTCACCAGCAGGAAGCGCTCGCGCGTCTCCAGTTCATCCCAGTAGCCGAACAGCGCCTCGCGCACCTGCTCCGGCGGCACACCGCGCAGCGGCGCAATGCGCTGTTCGACCCAGTGCGCCAGGCCGAGCGCACTGCTTCGGCGCGGCGCCGGCAGGATATGGGCAATGGTCTCGGCCAGGTCGCCCACCGCGTGGTAGCACTCGTCGAACAGCCATTCATCGAGTCCGGCGTATTCGGTCGCATACTGCCGCAGCAGCTTGACCGGCACCGCCTGGCGCGGCTTGCCGCCGGCCAGGAAGTACACCGCCCACGCCGCATCCTCCGGCGCGGCGCGGCTGAAATACGCTTGCAGCGCATCGAGCTTGCGCTTGGTGGCCGTGGTCTCGTCCAGCTCCGCATACAGGCGGGCAAATTCACGCATCGCCCGCCTCCGCAGCTTCGTCGTCGCCGAACTCCGTATCGAAGGCCTTCGCATCCAGGCCGTTCTGGCACAGCCAGCGCACCATCACCGGGATCGAACCATGCGTCACGATCACGCGCTGCGCGCCGCTGGCCTGGATTGCCTGCAGCAGCCCTGGCCAGTCGGCATGGTCCGACAGCACGAAGCCGCGGTCCACGCCGCGCCGGCGGCGCGCCCCGCGCAGCTGCATCCAGCCGCTGGCAAAGCCGTCGCTGAAATCGCCGAAACGCCTGATCCAGGGCGAGCCCGCAGCGGACGGCGGCGCCAGCACCAGCGCCTGGCGCAGCGTCGTCTTGTCGATATCGCCCACCATGACCGTGGCAGGCAGCGCCACGCCCGCCTCGCGGTAGATGCGGTTCAGCGGCTCCACCGCGCCATGGCAGACGATCGGGCCGATGCTGGCATCCAGCCCGCTGAGGATGCGCTGCGCCTTGCCAAAGGCGTAGCACAGCAGCACGCTGCAGCGCCCCTCCTCCGCATTGCGCCGCCACCAGGCGTTGATCTCGTCGAACACCTGGGCCTGCGGCTGCCAGCGGTAGATCGGCAAGCCGAAGGTCGATTCGGTGATAAAGCAATCGCAGCGCACCGGCTCGAACGGGGCGCAGGTGGCGTCCGGCTCCACCTTGTAGTCGCCGGAAGCGACCCATACTTCGCCGCCGTACTCCATGCGCACCTGGGCCGAGCCGAGCACGTGCCCGGCCGGGTGCAGCGATATGCGCACGCCCTGGTGCAGCACCGGCTCGCCGTACGCCAGCCCCTGCACCGTGATATCGCCCAGCCGCGTGCGCAGGATGCCCGCGCCGGGCGCCGCGCACAGGTAGTGCCCGTGGCCGGGCCGCGCATGGTCGCCGTGGCCGTGGGTGATGACGGCGCGCGGCACCGGCTGCCAGGGGTCGATGTAGAAATCGCCCGGGACGCAATACAGCCCCTCCTTGCGCACCACCACCATGTCCGCCATGCCTGGCTCCTAATTGATCCCGCTGTCTATGGTCGGCGGGGCGATGCAGTTATCGCACACGCCGCAGCGCTCGATGCCGGCCGACTGGTCGCCAAAATAGTCCAGCAGCAGTTTCCAGCGGCAGTAGCCGCTCTGTGCATAGGACACCATCTGCGCCAGCGCTTCCCGGTCGCGCTCCTGCTTCTCACGATATTGCTCGGCCAGCCGGTCCAAGTCAATTGGCCGCGGCGCCGTTCCCACCAGGCGGTATTGCAGCTTGCGGTCCTGCCGCAGCCAGCCGCCTTCCTTCAGCAACTTGAGCGCCACCTGGCTGCGCTTGTCGCGCGGCCGCTCGCCGGCAGCGACGGCATCGAACGCCGCCCGCAGCAATGCGGCATCGGGGTATTGCCGCGCCAGGAAGAACTGCTGGACGCGCTTGTCCTCGTGGAAGTACAGCAGGGTGCAATCGGCCACTTCCCGGTCGCGCCCGGCCCGCCCCGCTTCCTGGTAATACGCTTCCAGGCTGGCCGGCACCTGCAGGTGGATCACGAAGCGGATGTCGGGCTTGTCGATGCCCATGCCGAAGGCGTTGGTAGCCACCATCACGCGGCGCGCGCCGGACATGAACATTTCCTGGTTCTGGCGGCGTTCCGTCGCATGCAGCTTGCCGTGGTACAGCGCCACGCTCTCGCCCGCCTCCTCCAGCGCGGCCAGCATGTCCTGCGCGGCTTTCACGGTGGCGGTGTAAATGATGCCGCTGCCTTCGGTTTCCCGCACCAGGCGCAGCGCCTCGGCAGCCCGTTCGTCGGGATTGGTGACCTGGCGCACCCCCAGGTGCAGGTTGGGCCGGTAGATGCCGGTGTTCACCACCCGCATGGCTGGCGCGCCCAGCTGCTGGCGGATATCGTCCACCACCTCGTCGGTGGCGGTGGCCGTCAGCGCCAGCACCGGCGGACGGCCCAGCGCATCGAGCGCGGCGCCGATATCGAGATAGGCCGGGCGGAAGTCGTGTCCCCAGCGCGAAATGCAATGGGCCTCGTCCACCACCACCAGGCCGATATCGGCCTTGTGCAGCAGCGACATGAAGTCCGGCGTGGCCAGCCGCTCCGGCGTGCAGAACACAATGCGTTCCTGCCGCTCGCGCAGGCCCTGCAGCGCTTCCTGCTGTTCGCCGGCCGGCACCTTGCTGTTCAACTGGTCCGCCGGCAGGCCGATATCGTCCAGTTTTTCCACCTGGTCCTTCATCAGCGAGATCAGCGGCGAGACCACCACCGTGCTGCCTTTCAGCAGCGCGGCCGGGATCTGGTAGCACAGCGACTTGCCGCTGCCGGTCGGCATGATGGCGAGCGTGTCGCGGCCTGCCAGCACGCTGTCGATCACTTGCTGCTGGCCGGGGCGCAGGTGTTCCATCCCGAACACGTCGCGCAGTACTTTGCGGATTTGATGATGAGTAGTCATGGGGCGCAAGGTACCCCGATTGCTGGTAAGATGTCGGCGACCTAAGTAACATACCGAGTGGCAACATGTCTTTTTCCCTGACTGAAACTACCTACAGCACCGATACCCCGGAAGCCAAACGCGCCATGTATGACGACCTGCGCTCGCAATTGAGCGGCCTGGTGCACGGCGAGTCCGACTGGATCGCGAATACCGCCAACGCCAGCTCGCTGGTGTTCAACACCATGCCGGGCCTGAACTGGGCTGGCTTCTACTTCATGCAGGGGCCGGATGAACTGGTGCTGGGTCCATTCCAGGGCAAGCCTGCCTGCATCCGCATCAAGAAGGGCCGCGGCGTGTGCGGCAGCACCGTGGAAAAACGCGCCACCATCGTGGTGGAGGACGTGCACGCCTTCCCGGGCCATATCGCCTGCGACGCCGCCTCGCGCTCGGAACTGGTGGTGCCGATCTTCGGCAAGGATGGCGAGGTGGTCGGCGTGTTCGACCTGGACAGCCCACGCCCGGGCCGCTTTGATGCGGTCGATGCGGAGGGCATCGAGTCCCTGGTACGCATCCTCGAGCAATCCCGCGCCTGATTTGCCCCAGACTTCGCCCCGGTCGCGCTTGACTGGGGCGCATGCCAGCGCCTAGCCTGTCCTGAGGGAGGGCTAGCCATGAACCATACCGCCTACGACGAAGATTTCATCCCCTGGGTCGAAACCCAGGCCGCCTTGCTGCGCGACCGCAAGTTCGAATTGCTCGACATCCCCAACCTGTATGAGGAGTTGACCAGCATGGCCTCGCATATCCGGCACCAACTCGCCAGCCGCCTGCGCGTGCTGGAGGTCCATTTGCTCAAATGCCGCTACCAGCCACGGCGCAAGTCGCGTAGCTGGCGCAAAACCCTCTCCGAGCAACGCGCAAGGATCGAGCAGCTCGTCAAACGCTACCCGAGCCTGCGCCACGACCTGCCCGACGAGGCGACGGGCGCCTATCCGATTGCCGTGCGCCAGGCGGCGCGCGAAACAGGCCTGGCGCCGGCGCTATTCCCGGCGGCCCTGCCATTCACAGTGGATGAACTGCTGGATTTCGATTTCGAGCCTTAGGCCAGCAAGGCGCTGCCCATGGAGCGCGCCTCGGCGGCGGCGATGTCGAGCAGTTGGGCCAGGTCGGGGAAGGCTTCCAGGCATTGCACCATGTCGGCGCGCCGCACCAGGTAATCATCCTGCGGCGCCGGCAGCGGCGAGAGCACCGGGGACAGGTGGCGCGCCAGCAGCAAGGTATCGCGCAGCCCGGCCGGCGGCAGGCTGATGGCGCCATCGCGCAGGGAAATGATGGTGGCGGCCACCTGCTCCGGCACCTGCAGCTTGCGCAGCACTTCACGCGTGACGATTTCCTGCACCGGCCCCATGCGCGGGCCCAGCTCATCCAGCACACCCGGCACCTGGTCCGCCTGCGCCAGCAGATAGAAATTCCCGGCCTCATGCACGATGCCGGCAAACAGCGCGGTGTCCGGGTCGCTGCGCGTGATATGGCGCGCCACCTGGTAGGCGATGGCCGCCACATGGGCTGAATACTTCCACAGCTGCTCGGCGCGCTCGCGCAATTGCGGGTCGCGCAGGCGGGCGCCGAACTGGCGCACCACCATGGCGGCGGCCAGCGAATACAGGTTACGGTAGCCCAGGCGGAAGACGGCGGCGCGCGCCCCCGTGACCGGCGGCGCGCCATGGCGCCGGAACACGGCGGCATTGGCCAGGGCCACCGCGCGCGCCGCCAGCACCGGTTCGCCCAATACGCGGCGCGTCACCTCGTCGTCATGGCAATCGGGGTCGGCCAGCGCCAGCTGCAGGGCCAGGGCGGCATTGACGCTGGTGGGGAACACCAGTTCCCCACGCTGCACTTCCGCAATGATGGTCGCAATATCCCTGAGCTTTTCCATGCAGGAAATTATACCGAGGCGGCGCGCAAGGCGCGCACATTGCCCGGCATGCGCCGCGCGGCCTGCACCATGCGTGGCGCAGGAGCCGCCGCCCGCTCCTCATTCCCCAGCGTGAAGATACTGATCGCCTTGACCAGGTTCTGCGCCTGGTCCTGCAGGCTGGCCGAAGCGGCGGCCGTCTGCTCCACCAGCGCCGCGTTCTGCTGCGTGGTGTCGTCCATCTGGGTCACCGCCATATTGACTTGCTCGATGCCATTGCCCTGTTCGGCCGATGCGGTGGCGATCTCCTGCATGATGACGGTGATGCTCTGCACACTTTGCAGCACTTCCTGCATGGCCTGCCCGGCCTCGCCCACGAGCCGGTTGCCCTGCTCGACCCGGTCCACGCTGCGGTTGATCAGGTCCTTGATTTCCTTGGCGGCCGAGGCGGAACGCTGGGCCAGGTTGCGCACTTCGGAGGCCACCACCGCGAAGCCGCGTCCCTGCTCGCCGGCGCGCGCCGCTTCCACGGCCGCGTTCAGCGCCAGGATATTGGTCTGGAAGGCGATGCCGTCAATCACACCGATGATATCGACGATCTTGCGCGAACTGTCGTTGATCTCGCCCATGGTCTGCACCACCTGCGACACCACGTCGCCGCCCTTGCTGGCCACGTCGGAGGCGCTATGCACCAGCTGGTTGGCCTGGCGCGCATTGTCGGCATTCTGCTTGACGGTCGACGTCAGTTCCTCCATCGACGAGGCGGTTTCTTCCAGGTTGGAGGCCTGCGACTCCAGGCGCGCCGACACATCGGCATTGCCGGTCGCGATGTCGCGGCTGGCGGCGTTGATCTGGTCCACGCTGGCGCGCACGTCCGACACAATGCCGCGCAAGCTTTCACTCATCGTCTTCAGCGAGCGCAGCAGCTGCCCGACCTCGTTCGGCGGGCCGACGTCGAAATCATTGTCCAGCTTCCCTTGCGCCACCTCCTCAGCCACTGCAATGGCGTTCTGCAGCGGCACCGTGACCGAGCGCGCGATCAGCAGGCAAATCCAGGCCGCCAGCCCGAACAGGCCAATCATCGACACGATCATGATCCAGCGCTGGCGCGTGAAGCCGGAAATCTTATCGGACAGCATGAGATCGAGCTCCTTGGCCGCCGCTTCGTTCAGGGCGAACTGCATATCGATGGCCGCCGTGGTGCGCGCCACCCACTCCTCGCCGGAATAGGTCAGCGGATCGGCCTTGACGATCTGTTCGGTCCCCAACTCCACAATCTTGCGCGCCGCGTCGCCGGCGGCCCGCATCTGCGTTCCGAGCTTGGCGTCGATATCGGGATTGGCGATGGCCGCCTTGCCGAAAGCCGTCGCGGTCTGGTCCAGGCGGTCGGTCACGCGCGCCATGATGGAGGCTTGCTGCATGCGGTCTTCCGGCGAAGCTTCCTTCTTCGCCAGCAGGCCGGCGCCCTTGGCGCGCGTCTTGCCGGTTTCCTCGGTCAGCCACGGCAACTGGTAGAACATGGCCTGGATCAGCTGGTAGCTGTCCTTGTCGGGGTCCAGGCTCAGGCCATAGGCGTCGCCGATCAGTTCATTGACCTTGAGCAGCTTGGGTACCAGGGCCGTGTGGCCCGCATAGCTTTGCGGCACGGTGAGCTTGCCTTCGGCCACGCCGCTGCGCAGCGCCTGCCATTCCTGCTTGGCGGCGGCAATCGCCTCGATGATGGCCTTGTCGCCCAGTGCGGCCGCGGCCTGTTCCAGCTTGTCGTAGGCAGCGTCGGCCTCGGCCTGCTTGGCGCGCCGTTTTTCGCCGGCCGCCTGCACGCCGCCCAGCACCAGCGCCGACAGGCCGCGGTGCTGCTGGGTGAACTGCACTACCTTCAGGCCATCGACCACCACCGGCAAGCCTTCGTGCTCACCCTGGTAGGCTTGCAGCACTTTGCCTGCTTCACGCATGTAGAGGTAAGCCGGGATAATTGCCAGCAACGCAGCAATCAGGCCGAGAATCATGAATTTGTGGCCCAGCTTGAGCTGGCCAAGGAGTGAGGTAGGATTCATGGCAGTTTCCCAGAAAAAAGATCAATCGGAGGTGCAGGCGCACCGCGTTACCCCGTGAATTGATCATATGCCGAAATACTGCCTAACGTTACAATTCGTGAGAATTAATCACGAAAATCTCTTTCTCAATCACCAGAAGTGTTGCGGCAGCGCGAAACAATTGCGAATGAAGAATTTAACTTTCATGCGGCAAGTATTGGTGCTTTGCTATAGTGCGTCTATGAAATTTCTAATGCCCTCGCTAATGCTGGTCATGACGCTATTGCTGGCGCCAGCCAGGGCCGACACCATCACGGTATATACCAGCGCCAACTTTGCGCCCCTGGTCATCGACGGCAGCCGCGGCATCTATCATGATGCAATCGACTATCTGAACAAGCAGGCGCCGCAGGGCACCAGCTTCCGCCTGGCCTACCTGCCGCGCAAGCGTTTGCAGATGCGGCTGGAGGACGGATCGCTGGACGGCATTGTGATCGGCATGATGCCGCAATGGTTTGACGACCTGGCGCAGAAAAAATACCTGTGGACCATGCCGTTCGCGGTCGACCGCTTCGTGCTGGTGTCACGCGCGGAAAAGCCGCTGCAGCCCGATGTGCCGGGCGCGCTGAACGGCAAGACCATTGGCCTCACGCTGGGCTACGTCTACCCCGGCATCGATGAATGGATCCAGCGCCACGGCCTGGTGCGGCAGGATGCGATGAGCGAGGAGATCAACCTGGAAAAACTGCGCCGCGGCCGCATCGACTGCGTGGCCGTGTCGGAATCGGTGGCGCGCTATTTCGTGCGCCTGCATGCGCTGAACGGCAGCCTGACCTTGGTCGACCTGCCGGGCCGTGCCACCGAGCGCCGCTTCCTGGTCCCGCTCGGGCGCAACGACCTGTACGACAAGCTGTCGCCCATCGTCAAGCGCATGCGCGACGACCCGCAATGGCTGCGCATGGCCGCCAAGTATCAGTAGCTGGCTTTCACCTGCACGCCATAGGTGCGCGGTTCGTTGACCACGGCCGTGAAGTTGTTGAAGTCGATCGCGTTCACCGCCACCAGCTTGTTGCGCAGGTTGCGCACGAAGGCCGCCACCTCGTAGCGCTCGCGCCCGTCGCGGTAGCCCAGGCGCAGGCCGCCATCGAGCAAGGGCCGCGCCTTGTACTCCACCGCCTCGTACAGGAAGAAGTTGTATTTGCCGCGGTACGCCCAGTCGGTGTAGGCGTACAGCTCGCCGCCGCGCCAGGGCTGGCTGTAGCGCAGCGTGGCGTTGCCGATCCAGCGCGGTGAGCGCGGCAGCGGGTTGCCGTTGACGAACACATTGTTCGGCGCGGTGCCGCGCGGGTCGAGCACCGTGCAGCCGTTGCCGCACGGGATGACGAACAGGCCCGGGTCGCGGATCCGTGTGGCGTTGTAGCTGGCGCCCAGGCTGGCCGTCCACTCGCTGCTGGGGCGCGCCAGCCATTCGATCTCCACGCCCTGCCCGCGCACCTTGGCCGCATTCACCAGGCGGTTCTGGTTCACCGTGCCGCTGCCGGCCGTCAGCTGCATATCGTCCACCGTGTAGCGGAACAGCGCCAGGCCGAGGCGCTGGCGGCGCTGCGCGAAGTCATGCTTCCAGCCCATCTCCCAGCTCAGGGCCTGCTCGGCGCGCGCCACGCTGATGCTGCTGCCGAACAGGATGCGGCCCTGGATCGACGGCGCGCGGTAGCCGGTGGCCACGCGCGCGTAGACGTGGCTGTCCGGCGCCAGCGCCTGGGTCGCACCCAGGTCCCAGCTCAGGTCGTTGCCGCGCGGGTTGGCCGCCAGGCCGGCGATCGGCTGGCCACCGGGCGCCGGCTGCGGCCGCGTGGCGAAGAAGTCCTTGCGGTCCTTGGTGTAGCGCAGGCCGGCGCGCAGCAGCAGGCCGGGCTGGGCGCGCCAGGTGACCGCGCCAAAGGCGGCGGCCGAGCGGCTGTCCTGGCGCTGCCAGGCGTAGGCGTTCTGCCGGTTGCCGTTGAAGGTGTCGAAGCTGAAGCTGTCGATGCGGATCTTTTCGCTGAAGCCGTACAGGCCGGCCAGCCAGCTCCAGCGCTGCGCCGGATCGGATTCCAGGCGCAGCTCCTGCGTCAGCTGCTTGTGTTCCGGCAGCGCATCCGCCGTCTCCGAAGGCGAAGCGATGCGCCCCGGCCCCATGGGCGGGTGCGCCACCGAGCCGTAGCCGGCATCGACGTCGGCCCGGCTGTAAAAGCGCGCCCGCTCCCACGCCGATATCGAGTGCAGGCTAAGTCCGCCCGCACCCAGCTGCCAGCGCAGGCGCAGGCTGGCGCCGCGCGTATTCAGGAACTGGTGGTTCATGCCGTCCGTCGGCAGGCTGGCGTAGTCGAAATCGGGCACCAGGGCGTTGCTGCCCTTTTGCAGGATGTTGGCGCGGAACAGCGTGGCACGCCCGCCCATGCGGCGCCCGTGGCCGTTCAGCAGCGCGCTGAAGGCGGGGCCGGGCTGGTACAGCAGTTGCACCCGCGCCGCATTGTCGTGGTAACCCTCGAACTCGGTGGTGGCCGCCTCGGGGCGGTGGTTGAACACGCGGTTGGCGCGGTGCTGGCTTTGCAGTGCCACGCGCAGCGCCAGCGTGGCGCCAAGCGCGGTGTTGAAGGCGCCATCGAAGTTGCGCAGGCGCTCCTTGCCATAGCCGGCGTTGACGTAGCCCTCGCGCCGGAACACCGGCCGCGCCGATTCGAACTTGACCACGCCGCCTGGCGCGTTGCGGCCGAACAGGCTGCCCTGCGGCCCGCGCAGCACTTCCACCTGCTGCAGGTCGAACAGCGGGAAGGACTTGAGCAAGGGGCTTTCCTGCACCACCTCGTCGTACACCACGCTGACCGGCTGCGCCGCGTTCAGGTCGAAATCGGTGTTGCCCAGGCCGCGCAGGTAAAAGCGCGGGAAGGAGCGGCCAAAATCGGATTCGACGTGCAGGCTGGGCAGGCGCGAGGCCAGGTAGCGCAAATCGCGTCCGCTGGCGGCCAGCACATCGAGCGCCTCGCCGCGCAGGATCGAGACATTGAACGGCACTTCCTGCACCGGCTCGGGCCGCCGCTGGGCCGTCACCAGCACGCTGGGCAGCGCCGCCGGCGCGGCGCCCTCCTGCTGTACCGCTTGCTGCACGGCCTGCTGTGCCGCCGCCGGCGCTGCCACCGCCGCCCCCGCTACACCGATCGCCCACCATGCACGCATGTTGCCTCCCGTTGTTGGGATGATGCTAGCAGAGATACCTCTGCATGGCATAATGCCAGTTCCCCGTTTGCTTTCCCATTGGCAATGCTTCCTCCCCGTTCGCTGCTGCGGTGCGCCCTGCTCGCCTGCCTGTTCGCCGGCGCCACTATCGCGTCGGCGCAACAACGGCCCGGCATGGTCTCGTTCGCGCGCCTGGCGCTGCCGGACGACGTGCCGGCCCACCTGACTACCGCCATGACGCAGGACGCACAGGGCTTGCTGTGGATCGGCACCCAGGGCGGTCTGGTGCGCTACGACGGCTACGGCTACAAGGTGTTCCGCGCCCGCCCCGGCGACCCGCAGGCGCTGGGCGGCAGCTATATCCGCGCCCTGCACGCGGCGCGCGACGGCCGCCTGTGGGTCGGCACCATCAGCAGCGGCCTGTCGGTGTTCGACCCGCGCACGGAACGCTTCACCCAGTACCGCCACGACCCGCGCCAGCCGGACAGCCTGGCCAGCGACCGCGTGGAAAGCGTGGCCGAACTGGCCGACGGCAGCCTGTGGCTGGCCACCGACGGTGGCCTGTCCGTGCTCGACCCGGCCAGCGGCAGGTTCCGCCGCTACCTGGCCGGCAGCCAGCTGCGCGCCGTGCTGCAGGACCGCGAAGGCCGCCTGTGGGTGGCCGGCCAGGCCGGCCTGCAGCGCTGGCTCGGCGAGGGGCGCTTTTCGGCGCCGGTCGGCCCCGGCAACGCCACCCGCCTGTTCCAGGACAGCCAGGGCCGCATCTGGATCGCCAGCTCGCGCGAGGGCGCCGCCGTCTACGAACCGGCCAGCGGCAGGCTGCAGGCGGTGCCCAAGCTGGGCCACTACTGGGTCTACAGCATTGCCGAACCGGTGCCCGGCGAAATCTGGCTCGGCACCTTCGGCCAGGGCATCGACGTGGTGGACGGCGCCAGCCTGGCCGTGCTGGAGCGCCTGCGCCACGACGGCACCGGCGTGTCCAGCATCGGCAACGACCGCATCGGCGCCCTGCTGGTGGACCGCTCGGGCATCGCCTGGGCCGGCACCTGGGGCGGCGGCATCGCGCGCCACGACCCGGCCAGCCGCGCCTTCCTCAAGCTGCGCCACAGCCCGGCCAACCCGCACGGCCCGAGCCACCCGGCCATCGTGCGCGCGCTGGAAGCGGCCGACGGCCGGCTGTGGCTGGGCACCAATGGCAACGGGGTCGACGTGCTGGATGCCGGCGGCAAACTGGCGGCCGGTTTCCGCCCCGACCCCACGCGGCCCGACGCGCTGGCCGACGGCGCCATCACCTGCCTGGCGCAAGGGCCGGACGGCAGCATGTGGGTCGCCACGCTGGATGGCACCCTGCACCGCCAGCGCCCGGGCCAGGCCGGCTTCCAGCGCCTGGGCACGGCGCACGGCCTGCCGGGCGGGCCGATCCGCGCCATGCTGTTCGGCGCCGACGGTGCGCTGTGGGCCGGGTCCCAGCACGGCCTGGCGCGCCTCGGCGCCGACGGCGCCATCCGCGCCTGGCGCCACGATCCGGCCGACCCGGCCAGCCTGTCCGGGCGCGAAGTCGAGTCGCTCGCCTTCACCCCGGACGGCACGCTGTGGGTCGGCACCAACCACGGCATCAACGCCTTCGACACGGCCAGCGGCCGCGCGCAGCGCATCTACCGCGACCCGGCACGCGCTGACAGCCTGCCCGACAACTGGGTGCCGGACCTGATGGTGGACAAGGACGGCCAGCTGTGGCTGGCGACCCAGGCCGGCGTCGCCATCCTGCGCGGCTTCGACGGCAAGACGGCCCAGTTCGACCTGCTGTCGAGCCGCCTGAAGCTGCCGGCGCAGCCGCCCGAATCGCTGCTGCAGGACGCGCAAGGCCAGGTCTGGCTCGGCAGCCGGATCCGCATCGACCCGCTGACGTGGCGCTGGCGCAGCTTCGACCGCGCCGACGGCAATGAATTCCGCACCCTGTATTACGCCAGCCGCGCGCGCATGCGCAACGGCGACCTGCTGTTTGGCTCGCCGGAAGGCTTGCTGCGCGTGCGCCCGCAGCTGCTGCGGCGCTGGGACTACCAGCCGGCCGTGACGGCCACCGCGCTCAGCATCGACGGCGTCGAGCAGCCCGGCGCCGGCGTGCTGGCGGCGCGCACCCTGCAGCCGGGCCAGCACGACCTGCGCCTGGAGTTTGCCGCGCCCGACTTCAGCGCGCCCGAGCTGCAGCACTACCGCTACCGCCTGGACGGCTACGATGCCGGCTGGGTCAATGTCGACGCGCGCCAGCGCGTGGCGGCCTATTCCCACCTGCCGCCGGGCGACTACCAGCTGCGCGTGCAGGCCAGCAACCGCGCCGGCCAATGGAGCCCGCAGGAGTGGCGCCTGCAGCTGCATGTGCAGCCGGCTTTCTACCAGACCTGGTGGTTCCGCAGCGCCCTGTGGCTGCTGGGCGCGCTGGGCGTGTTCGGCCTGTTCCGCCTGCGCCTGCGCCAGCTGCGCCGGCGCGGCGCCCAGCTCGAGCGCCTGGTAGCGGAGCGCACGGCCGCACTGGAAGCGGCTTCGCGCCGCCTGGAGCAGGCCAGCCTGACCGACCCGCTGACCGGCCTGCACAACCGGCGCTACCTGGAGCAGACCATCCAGGCCGACTTCGACCTGGCGGCGCGGCGCCACCGCAGCGTGCCGCCCGAACCGCATGCCGACCTGGTGCTGTTCATGCTCGACCTGGACCATTTCAAGCGCGTCAACGACGAATATGGCCACGCCGCCGGCGACGCCGTGCTGCAGCAGACCGCCGCCGTGCTGCGCGCCTGCATGCGCAGCGCCGACCATATCGTGCGCTGGGGCGGCGAAGAATTCCTGCTGCTGGCGCGCTTCATCGAACGCAGCGACGCGCCGGCGCTGGCGGAGAAGATCCGCTGCGCCATCGCCGCCCATCACTTCACCATTCCCGGCGGCCAGGTGCTGCGCAAGACGGTGTCGATCGGCTTTGCCGCCTTCCCCGGCATGCCGGGCCGCCCCAGCGCGCTGACGCCGGAAGCGCTGCAGCGCGTGGCCGACGCCGCCCTGTACGCCGCCAAGCACACCTGGCGCGACGCCTGGGTCGGGGTGCAGGCGCGCAGCGGCGAAGCGGGGCTATCGCGTTTCCTGGCCGATCCGACCAGCGCGGTGGCTGCAGGGGATGTGGAGTTGCTGGTGCCGCCGCAGCGCGGCCGCGTGGTGAACTGGCACTGAGACTCAGGCGCCCAGGTCGCCCACCACCCGCACAAACAGTTCCAGCTCAGCCGGGACCGGCTGGCCATGGCGGCGCGCCGGATGGAAGCGCACTTGCATCAGCGTCTCGTACAGGCGCTGCGCATCGGCGTCGCTGTAGCGGTGCTGGCCCAGCTCGACCCGCTCCACCGCGCCATCGGCGCCGAGCCACAAGCGCAAGGCCAGGTTGCCCGCATCAATCCCGGGCACCAGCAGCAGCTGCGGCCCTTCCATGCCGGAGGCCAGCGCCGGCGCCTGGTATTCCGCCACCGCCTCCGCTGCCGCCGGGGCAGCCGCCGGCGCATGGCGCGCGGCAGCGGCGACGGCCGGTGCGGACGGAACGGAGAGCGGGCGGGCCGGCGCCGCCGGCGCGCTGCCGGCGTGGGCCAGCAGGCGCACCGTCAGCACGGGCGCTACGGCGTCGGCCGCCAAGGCCGGCGCGCCGGCGTAGTGGTAGCGCGGCGCCAGGGCGGCGGCCAGCACAGCCAGGTGCAGCGATAGCGCCAGCGCCAGCGCGCCGGCGCGGCCACGATCAATTGCCAAGGCCACGCCACAGCAGGCGCTTGACCGGCACACCGACACCGTTGGGCGGCAAGTTGAACTTGCTCACGCGCGGGCGCTGGCCATCGGCCGTCACGCCGTGGATGACCGGGGTACCGCTCGGCAGCTTGCTGACCGTCATGCCGACGATCGGCGCCGACTGGCGGATGCCGACCGGCGTATTCTCGATCACGAAGCCGCCGGTGTTGTAGTCGAGCTGGTACATCCAGCTGTAGCCGCCCGATTCGCAGTCGGAGGCGGTCGGCACCACGCTCGACACCAGCAGGGTGCCGAAGAACAGCTGCGGATCGACGCTGACGCGCTCGCCGGCATCGTCCAGCTCCACATACCAGCCGCCGTCGGTGGCCCAGCTGACCTTTTGCTTGCTGGCGTTGGTGCGCGTTTTCACCACGCCGCCCTCGCTGACCGGGGTCAGGCTTTGCTTGATCAGGGTGCCCGGGAACTCCACCACCCCGCTGCCATTGTCGCGCACGCCGATGATGACCTGCTTTTTGGCCGGCGGCGCCAGGTCGTCGGTGCCGAGGAAACGGCCGGTGGCGACAAACACGGAACGCTTGGTGCCGATGGTGACCACCTCCGGCGTGGTGGTGATGGGCATGCCGCTGCCCAGTTTCAGCAGCTGGCTGGCGCTGCGGTTCTTCAGGTCGAAGCGCCACAGGTTGCCGTGCAAATCGCCGCCGTAGGCCGCCAGCGCCGTATCGTCATGCGCGAAATCTTCCACCACGATATTGATGCGCGCCAGGCCGCTCGGGTCATCCACGCTGCCGGCGCCGGTGGCGATCGGATTGCCGTATTTGCTACCGTCGGCCAGGTTCAGCACAAACACATAGCCCCCGCCATCGCCGCCGTTGAAGCCACCCTGCTTCGGCACGTTGTTGTAGCCGGACGTCAGCAGCACCACCCACTTGCCGTCCAGTTTGGTGATGTACGGCGTGCCATAGCTGAAGCCAAGGTTCGGCTCGTTTTCAGCGGTAAAGGTCCACAGCACTTTCGGCTGCGCCGGATTGGTCACGTCCAGCGCGTAATAGCCGCGCCCGCCCTTGCCCATGGCGCCCACCAGCACGGTCTTCCAGCCGCCGATATCGGCGTCGGCCACGGCCAGCGGGCCGTCCAGGTAATAGCGGTGGTGGTCGGCATAGTTTTCGTCGGCCAGGCGCCACAGCTCCGGCAGCAGCATGGGCGGGATATAGGCCCAGCGCTCGGCGCCGGTGGTGGCATCGAAGGCGTGCAGCATGCCATCGTTGGCGGCGGCGTAGATGGTGCCGGCACGTCCTTCGGTGCTGTTCTTGAAGTCCGCGTAGCCATCGTCGCTGAAATCGTGCTGCGCCATTTGCACGTACACCGGTTGCGAGTGCACGAAGTCGCCCAGGATTTTCACGCGTTCACGGTACAGGCGGGCGTTGGCGCTGGTGCCCACCTTGGGGTCGTGCCCGCGCAGGAAGTTGACCATGGTCTTGGCATTGGCCGCCGCTTTCTGCTCGGCAGTCCATTCCGAGAATTGGCTCAGCTTGCTGTTCACGAAGAACGCCTGCTGTGCCGGGCTCAAGCCCGACCCGCTGCTGACGACTTTGAATGGCACCAGGGCCTTGTTGGCATCCGAGGTCCAGATGTTGCGGGTATCGCTGCCATCGGCATTGATCTGTTTAGCCAGCATGGCGCTGGCTTGCCAGTCGTCCTTGGCCGACACCTCGCCGTCGGAGAGGTTGATGCTGCGGCGGCTCAACTCGCCGTCCCACAGGCCGGTGCGGTAGTTGGCCAGGTAAATGTAGTTGTCGCCGGACACCGGTTGCAGGTTGGAGGTCGCCGCTGCCGCGCCGCTGCCATCCACCTGTTCGATCGAGCCCAGCGCCTTGCGCATGCCCTCTTCCAGCGCCACCGGATCCTGGGCGCTGAAGTACACGCCACGGCCGTTGACGGCGGCATGCCACAGGTCGTCGATGGTGGTCTGCTCGTTGGCTTCCGGCCAAGGCCAGTTGAGCGTGCCCTGCGCGATATCCTCGTAGGCGCCTGGCGCGGTCTTGTAGTCCGGCGTATAGCCGAGCGTACCATCCACGCCCAGGCCGAGGGTGAAGGTGGTCATGTGCTGGTGGGTCGCGACGTCGTCGTAGCGCTCATCGCCGCCGCCGCTCGGCACGTTGTTCTGGCTGACTTTGCCAGACGTGCGCAGGTCGGTGACGTAGTAATGGTAGGCCACGTCGGCCAGCGTTTTTTCCTTGGCGCCCTGCTTGGTCGGCGCATAGAACGGACGCGCCACGCCTTTCACGCCGTCCAGGTCCTTGACCGTGTCACCGGAGTCGTTGCCGTTCCAGTAGCCATCGGTAGCCAGGATGGCAAAATTGCGTTGGCAAGAGAACTGGATGGGGTCGGCATACACTTCGCTGGTGCCCGCATACATTTTGCCCACTTCGTTCAAGGACTCGCGCAGCGGCGTGCCGCCGGACGGCAAGGACTTATACAGTTCGGAGTAAAAAGACTCCTTCTGCTTGCCCTGGAACGCGTCAATCGCCAGGTTGATGTTGGGAATATTGGTGGACTTGTTCTTGTTGATGGTGGTCAACCCAATGCGGGCGTGGAAGAAGCTGGCATCGTCCGGATCGGCTTTCAACGCGGCGCCGGTCTTGGGCGTCCCGCGCACCTCGACAAAGGCATGGCCGATGGAGGACTTGGCCATCTGCGCGCGGGTGCGGTACCAGGCGTACCAGGTGGCGAAATTGCTCATTTCCTCGCCATAGGTGCAATAGTCGGCGTTGGCGGTGCAGTCGGTCCGGCTGGTCGACTTGGGGAACGTACCGCCGGACTTGATGTCAACCCGCTGCCAGTTGCTGTGGACGAGGTACTTGTAGGTGCTGGTGCGGCGCGGCTGGCACTTTTTCGCGCTGCCGGTGCCGTCGCACCATTCGATTTTCACGTTGTAGTAGTACGGTGCGCCATAGACGACCTGCAGGGTCGCGTAGCTGCTGTCCGGGTAACGGTATTCGCCCTGCACCACGGCCGAGCTGCATTTGGGCGACCAGTCACTGTTGCACCATTTGCGCTCCGGGTATTTGTTCGCCAGGTCAATCGTGGTCGACGGCTGGGTGGACGGGCAGGCGCCATTGCATGGCTCCTTCGACGCCGCGGCGGTCTGGGTGACCAGGTTGTCGATCACCTGCACGTTATAGCCATCGCTGGGCACCGCGCCCCAGGTGGTGGCCAACTTATAGCTGGTATTGCCCTGGCCATCGGCTTTGGGCGTGCCATCGGCATTGACCGGCCACTGGTAACGGACGGCCGGGTTGTAATACGCCTTGTTGAAGGCGGAGGCAAAATACAAGGGGTCGCCCTGCTCGCACACGGCCTTGAAGGTGCCGCTGGTGTCGCGGCAATAGTATTCGAAGGTATTGTCCGAACGCATGCGCACATAGTCGGGCATATAGTCCCAGCGCATGCTGCCCGAATTGTCCAGGTCCAGCATGATGTTCGGCAGCACCATGCTGGTGGTGGAGTTGGCCAGCGGCTTGTCGGCCAGGTCGGTATCGCCGGCCTGGGTCACAGCGCTCAGCAGCAGGCCGGCGCCGCACAGCACCGCAGCCGGAAGGTGGTAGGTAAATAGCCTCATGGATCTCGGGGGATGTCAGGTTATTGTGAAATGACGGTCTGCGCGTACGCGACGTTGAAGCGGGGGCCGGTGACCCGCACGGTAATGCGGTACAGGCCGCGGTTGGCGACGATGTCCCAGCCGCCGGGCTTGTAGTTTTCCATCTGCAGGCGGGCACCCTCGCTGCTGCCCTCCACTTCCGACTCTTCGGTGGAGCAGGTATTGCTGTCCAGCTTGCCCGGCTTGTTGCACATGCGGTGCACCACGTAGGACACCTGGTTGCCCACGCTGTCCTTGGGCAGCATGCTGACCTGGCCATCGTCGCCCCAGTCCAGGTCGTCGTCCGGGTTGTCCGGGCTTTGGCCGCCGGTCAGGTCCAGCTTGTCCTGGCGCGTGGCGTAGTAGCCGCTGGAGGGATTGTCGTCGGTCAGGGTGGCGTTATTGTCGCGCACCCATTTGATGGCCGCCTCCACCCCGCCGTCGGCGCTGATGGCGGCGCTTTGCTTGAAGGCCAGGTTGCCGGCGATCATGGCTGAGGTGTCGACCGAGCGCACCAGCGCCAGGCTGGCCAGGGTCAGTGCCACCAGCACGATCAGGGTCACGACCAGCACCACGCCCTGCGCCGGGCGCGCCGCCATGCTCAGTGGGCGCTTCATACATTGCTCCAGATGATGTTACGCAGCGGGACCACGGTCTCGAACACGCGGTAGCGATAGCAGCCCCAATCCGCCGGGTATTTGTTGGTGTTGTAGGCGGCCCACTTGGGCCAGCTGGCGACGGTCGTGGCCGTGGTCGTGGTGCACACGCCCTTTTCATTCTTGGTGCGCTCGTACTGGTTGGCGCGCGCCACCACCACCATGCGCATTGCCTTGATGCGCGGCCAGTCGCCCGGACCCGGTTTTTTCCATGGATCCGCATCGGCATTGACCCAGCTCGTGACTTTCTGGCCGCCGGGGTCGGTGATGCCGTACTGTGCTTGCAGGTCGACGATGTCGGCCATCACCATTTCCGGCGCGCCGCCGTTCTCGCTGCGCTCCAGGTTGCGCGTCGCGGGATCGATCGCATAGGTCTTGGTGAAGGTGGCGCTGGCCGGGCTGCGTTTGAAGCAGGTCAGGTTGGCGCCCTTGGTGTAGGCCGGCCAGTTGTGCTGGTTCTGGTAGCTGGCGGGCGGGTTGAACCAGCCATCCTTGCCCGGATTGTGCTGCAGCTTGGGCGCCTTATCTTTGTCCATGATGTGGGTGATGTTGGCGAGCGTGCAGTTGCCGGCCTGGCGCAGCAGCACCATATCGCCCTCCTCGCAGCCGGACACGCTGTTCACGTCCAGCACCGCCGAGCCTTGCGGCTTGGAGCGGGTCAGCTTGGCGCTGCTCGGCATACGGAACGCGCCATCCTCGGGGTCGGCGAAGTACTGCACGGCCACCGTATCCGGCCCGCCTTCCGCGCCGTCGGTGATCAGCAGCGGCGCGAAGTTCATGCCGGCCAGCTCGCCTTCCTTGCCGCCGCACTCTTCGCTGCCATCGCAGTACGAATAGGTCTTGTGGCACTCGGCGTACACGCTGGGCGACATGCCCCAGCCGGCCATGCGCGCATCGTTTTCCACCATGTACAGCGCAATGGCGCCGTTCGACTGGGCGTCGGCGCTGGTGGTCACGGTACGCTTGCGCCCTTCCGCGTTCTGGAACACTTGCAGCACGACGACCATGCTGATCATGCCGACCACCAGGCCCACCATGATCTCGACCAGGCCGAAACCTTTCTGTAAACGTTGCATAGACTTCCTTAACCGTTGATCAAGGCCACCGTCTCGTACCGGTGGACTTTCTTGTCGCCGGGCGCCTGCCAGCTGATGGTGATGGTGACCTGGCTGCCGTTGACGGCGACCGTGCGCTTGCCGCTCGGCAGGGCCGGCACCGCGACATCCTTGGCCACGTAGTTATTCAGCTCGTTGCGGTTGACCCACATCTGGCCCAGCACCTGGTTGGCGGCAAAGCTCGCCTCCAGCCGGTACTTGGCGTCGCTGACCTGGTTGGTCGCGGCGGCTTGCAGCCAGATCATGCCGAGGATGCCGAGCGAGAAAATGATGATGGCGGCCATCGCTTCGATCAAGGCACTGCCCTGCTGTTTGCCAGCAATCGGGATTTGCTTCATAGGGTTTCCTTAACTACAGCCTTGGGGGTCTTTGGCCAGCGCCAGCGCCGGATCGCACATCCGCACCTGGCCGCCCACATTGATGGTGACCACATAGCGGCGCGCATTGGCCTGCCTTGGGTTGGTGACATCGATACGCGTGATGTCCTTGCCATTGCCGGCGCCCGGCGCGCGGCCCAGGCTGTCGAACGTCACGCTCGCCAGCAGGCCGCTGCCCGGCTCCAGCGCCGCATCGAAAGTCCCCGGCGGAATCGGCGGCGCCAGCACGTCCTTGTTGACGCCAAGGCGCGGCCCCTCGCCCGCCTCGCGCGCGCTGCGGCTCTGGATGGCTGCCGGACAATCGGCATGCGGCGCCTTGCAGCCGACCGTCCACGCCACCTTGCCATCCTTGTCGGTCAGGGTGAAGTTCACCTGCGCATTGCGGCGCAGCGATTCCATGCGCGCCAGCTGCAAACCGTTCAGCAAGGACTCGGCGGCAGCGCGGTTCTGCGCATCCTGCAGCCAGCGCGTGAAGGACGGCATGCCGGCCGCCAGCAGGAAGGCGACGATGCTGATGCCGACCATCAGCTCGATCAAGCTCACGCCCTGTTGCCTGCGCCTTAGCATTTACCGCCCTTGTTGGTGACCCAGCAGTCATCCGACTTGGTCCAGCCTTTGGGCACGGAGGTCGTGCTGCGCGCGTTCTTTTCGTCGATGCGGAAAACGAAACCGTTCATCTTGCCCTGGCCTTCGGCGCGCAGGACGAAGCTGTTGCCGTCGTCCGGAATCTCGCAGGCGATCGAGAAATCGGCCAGGTTGGTTGGCGGCTCGGCCAGCGCGCCTTTGGCGCACGCGCCCTTGTAGCTGCGGTTGTCCTGGAAATGCTGCTCCATCTTGGCGCGCAGCTCGGACAGCGCGGCGGTCCCGGGCGGGATGCGGCCGCGTTTCACATAGTCGGCATAGGCCGGCATGGCGACCGCGGCCAGGATGCCGATAATGACGACAGTTACCATCAGTTCCATCAGGCTGAAACCGGACATGGATGCTCTTCTCACAATGCTTCCCCAGTTAGTCGAAATAGTCTTGCAAAATCGCAATTTGCCAGAAGTTTAACGTTAATTTCAAAATAAGTGGCGCACTTTGTTGCCGAACAGCATCGCGTTAATTCATTGATATCATTAAGAAAAAATAAATTTCGATTACAAAATCACCACTTTCAGTTCAAAGTGACAACATGTGCCCGCCCCTTAGGCCGAACGGGCCGGGTAGAGTAAAATGCAAGGTTTACGCGCGCGCGGCGCGCAGCCTGACCGAATGAACCGATGACCACCCTGCCATCCGAAATCAATCCCGACGCCGTCAAGAACAGCCCGGCCGAAAAAGTCACCCCGATGATGGCGCAGTACCTGCGCATCAAAGCCGATTACCCGACCATGCTGGTGTTCTACCGCATGGGCGACTTCTACGAACTGTTCTTCGACGACGCCGAGAAAGCCTCGCGCGTGCTGGGCATCACGCTGACCGCGCGCGGCAGCCAGAACGGCGTGCCGATCAAGATGGCCGGCGTGCCCTTCCACTCGCTGGACGGCTACCTGGCCAAACTGGTGAAGGTGGGCGAATCGTGCGCGATCGCCGAGCAGATCGGCGACCCGGCCCTGTCCAAGGGCCCGGTCGAACGCAAAGTGGTGCGCGTGGTCACGCCGGGCACCCTGACCGACGCCGACCTGCTGCCGGAAAAGTCGGAACGCCCGCTGCTGGCCATGACCATGATCAACAACCGCAAGCACGTCACCTGCGGCCTGGCCTGGCTCTCGCTCGCTTCCGGCGCGCTGCGCCTGATGGAGTTCTCGGGCGACCAGCGCAGCGTCAACGTGCGCCTGCGGCAGGAGCTGGAGCGCATCGCCCCGGCCGAAATCCTGCGCGGCGACGACGCCGACATGTTCGACGAAATCACCCTGTGCCACGTCAACAATGTGCCGGCCTGGCACTTCGACGTGGTGCACGGCCACAAGGCCCTGCTCGACCAGCTGGCCGTGGCCACCCTGACCGGCTTCGGCGCGGAAGGCCTGGGCGCGGCGTTCGGCGCGGCCGGCGCCCTGCTGCGCTATGCGCAAAACACCCAGGGCCGCGGCCTGCAGCACGTCAAGAGCCTGTCCTGCGAAACCGAGAACGAGTATATCGGCCTGGATGCCGCCACCCGCCGCAACCTGGAGCTGACCGAAACCATCCGCGGCCAGGAGTCGCCCACCCTGTTCTCGCTACTGGACCACTGCCGCACCGCGATGGGCTCGCGCCTGCTGCGCCACTGGCTGCACCACGCCAGGCGCGACCAGTCGGTGGCGCGCGCGCGCCCCCACGCCCACGCCGCCACGGCGGCCGGCACCAGGTCGGGGTCGTCGGGGCGGTCGGGAGTGGACGCGTCGACCGCGCCGGTGGTCAGCAGCGCCAGCCGGGTGTGGGCGTACCGGGCGTCGGCGAGCAGGTCGCCCAGCCGCCCGGCGAGGTCCGGTGGGTCGGCGACGCCGGCCGGCAGCAGCGCCACGTCGGGCGGGTCCGGGTCGTCGCCCAGCGCGGCGAGGTCCGGGTACGCCCGGAACACCTCGCCCGCCGACGCCACGGCCAGCGCCTCGACGAGGGCCGCGCCGCCCGGCCCGACGACCGCCCAGCGGCGCGGCTCGGTGGCGGGGTCGGCGGTGGGCTCCACAGCGGCGGCGGCCAGGTCCAGCCGCTGCCAGGTGACCCGGCTCAGCGCCCCGTGGTGGCCGCCGTTGACCGCGCGCAGCCGCGCCGGCCGTGCCAGCAGCAGCCGGCGGGTGACCTTGCCGGACGCGGTGCGGGGCACCTGGTCGATCTCGTAGAGCGCGTCGGGGACCTTGTAGTAGGACAGCCGCTCCCGGCAGGCCGCGTACGCCTCGGCGGGGTCGAACCCGTCCGGGCCGGGTACGACGAACGCCACCGGCACCTCGCCGAGCACCTCGTGCGGCCGGCCGGTGACCGCCACGTCGGCGACGCCGGGCACCGAGCGCAGCGCGTCCTCCACCTCGGCCGGGTGGATCTTCTCCCCGCCCCGGATGATCAGCTCCTGGTGGCGGCCGGTGACGAAGATGTTGCCGTCGGCGTCGCGGCGGGCCAGGTCCCCGGTGCGGTACCAGCCGTCGCGCAGCGCGGCGGCGGTCACCTCGGGCAGGCCGTGGTAGCCGAGCATCACGCTCGGGCCGCGTACCCACACCTCGCCCTCGACGCCGGCCGGGACGTCCACCCCGGTCTGCGGGCTGACCAGGCGCACCTCGACGCCGGGCACGGGCTGCCCGCAGGAGCCCTCGACCCGGGGCCGGTCCGGGCGGG